>DASYEG010000225.1:0-2721 GCA_036499145.1 Micropepsaceae bacterium
GAATGAAGCGCATCTTCATCGGCATCGGGGCGATTGCCGTTCTACTCCTCGCCTTCATGGCGGTGCGGACCCTGATGGTTCCGGCTCCGGCCGAGGAAGCGGCCGCTCCGCCCATTCCGGTGGATTCGAACGCCGTCGCGCAGCATCTGGCTGAGGCTGTCCGGTTCCAGACCATCTCCTACGGCGACGGCGTCAAGGAGACGGAGAAGTCCAAGGCGCTCAACGATATGCGGCTATGGATGGAACAGACCTATCCCTATTTCCACGAGGCCGCCGGCCCGGAGCAATTCGGCGACAGTCTGCTGTTCACCTGGATCGGCAAGAACCCAAACCTGCCGCCGGTGCTCCTGATGGCGCATATGGACGTGGTGCCGGTCGTTCCCGGCACGGAGAAGGATTGGATGCACGCGCCGTTCTCCGGCGATATCGCGGCGGGCTTCGTCTGGGGCCGTGGCACGCTCGACGACAAAGGCCAGCTCGTTTCCATCCTGGAGGCGGCGAACCGCTTGGCCATGATGGATTACCAGCCCGAACGCACCATCATGTTCGCCTTTGGCCAGGATGAGGAAGTGGGCGGCGGCAAAGGCAATGCGGCAATCGCCAAGGCGCTGACCGCACGCGCCACGCATTTCGCCTGGGTGCTGGATGAGGGCAGCTCGATCATGAACGAGCCCTATCCGGGCACCCGCAAACCCGTCGCCTTCATCTCAAATGCCGAGAAGGGTTTTCTCACCTTGGAACTGACCGCCCATGGCCAAGGCGGTCACGCGGCACGGCCCAGCCACGATCTCGCATTGCCGCGTCTTTCCAGCGCGATCCTCAATACGGTCGGCCATCCGTTCGAATCCGATCTTGACGCCATCCAGCGCGAGAAGCTCGCTGTGCTTGCCCCGCTGGTGCCGTTCGGAGACCGCTTCGTGCTCGCCAATCTGTGGCTGACCAAATCGCTGGTCGTGCAGCGCATGGAAAGCGAACCGGATTCGGCGGCCGTCCTGCACACCACGATTTCGCCGACCATCCTCAACGCGGGCATCAAGGAGAATGTGATTCCGCCAACGGCGCGCGCACTGATCAATTTCCGTCTGCATCCGCGCGATACGATCGCTTCGGTGACGGCGCATGTGAAGCAGGCCGTCGCCGATCCCAACGTCGATGTGACCGAGCGCGAGGAGACGCTGTCCGAAGCCACCAAGGTCGTGGCGACGGACAGTGCGGCCTATACCTATGTCGCCAATGCGATCCGCGCCACCTATGGCGTGCCCGTGGCGCCGGACATCATGACGGGCGCCACCGATTCGCGCCACTATCTCGCAATCGCGGACGCCGTGTTGCGGTTTCGTCCGTATCATGAGGAAGTGGTCGATCTGGCGCGCGTGCATGGCACCAATGAGCGCCTGGCGGTCGGCGATCTCGGCCCGGCGGTGGGGTTCTATACGCGTCTGATCCAGGATTTGAAGTGAACAGGCGCGGTTTCGGCGCATGCCTGTTGGCGGCGGCATCGGTGCTGTTTGCCGGCTGCGAACGCCAGAGCCGGACCGCTGCGTCCGCGCAATCCGAGAGCACGGCGCAAACCGGGCGCATGGTCATCGCGCCGCAATTCGACGAAGGGGGGCCTTTCGCCGAAGGTCTGGCGGCGGTTCGCGTTGGCGCTCGCTATGGCTACATCGGCACGAAGGGCCAAATCGTCATCGCGCCGCAATTCGATTTCGCCGGGGTTTTTTCCGAAGGGCTGGCCGCGGCAGGCTCGGGCAGCAAGACCGGCTACATCGGCAAGGACGGCGCGTTCGTGCTGACGCCGCAACTCGAAATCGCCGATCTGTCGGCTTTCTCCGAAGGGCTCGCCGCTATTCGTATCGGCGATTTCCTGAACGGAAAATGGGGCTATATCGACAAAAAAGGCGCCATCGTCATCAAACCGCAATTCGATTCCGCGGGACCGTTCTCAAACGGGCTGGCCGTTATCGCCATCGATCGGAAATGGGGCTACATCGATAAAGCCGGCAGGCACGTCATCGCGCCGCAATTCGCATCGGCAGGGTCTTTCGCCGATGAATTGGCGGCGGTGCGCGACGGCGATGACCTCACCGGAAAAATGGGTTATATCGGCAAGGACGGAAAATTCGTCATCCCGCCGCAATTTGATGCCGCGTTCGCGTTTTCCAATGGGCTCGCCGACGTGCGCATCGGCGACGCCTACAGCTTCATCGACCGTCAGGGAAAAACGATCATCGACCCGAAAGTGGATTTCGCGGACTCGTTCTCCAATGGGCTGGCTGCCGTGCGCGTCGGTGACGAATCCACCGGAAAATATGGCTTCATCGACAGCCATGGCGTCATGATCATCAAGCCGCAATTTGATTTCGCCGATTTGTTTTCGGTCTCCGACGGTCTCGCCGCCATACGCATGGGTGGCGAGAAAGACGGCAAATTCGGCTATATCGGCCGCTAATCGGGCCGGCGCTCGCGCCCATATGCCGTTTCGTGTTACATGCATGACATCGCGAAGTCATATTGCGTTCATCCGCCATTCAAACGGATCGCGCGATGGTCGGCGCCTGGAAAAGGAAAACACAGATGCTGAATCTCACGAAGACCATGTTGCTGGGCGGCGCGCTGATCGCGCTGAGCATCCCTCCGGCTTCGGCGCAAATCCTGGAGCGGCTGCAGCAGTGCCAATCCTCCGGCGGCCACATCGTCAACGGCAAATGCGAAGTGCCGCCT
>DASYEG010000226.1:0-6830 GCA_036499145.1 Micropepsaceae bacterium
GCCGCGCCGCCTATCAGAACCCGGCCATTCTCGCCGATGTCGACCGGCGCTTTTTCGGCGGCGAAACGCGCGATGTGAACGCGGCGGTGGACGCTTATGTGGATTACGTTGCGGCGCGGCTGGACGAAGGCGTGCCGCTCAGCGCCATGACCAAGCACGTGCTCGGACTCTTCCACGGCCAGCCGGGTGCGCGTCTGTTCCGCCGCCATTTGAGCGAGAACGCAACCCGCAAAGGCGCCGGAATTTCGGTGCTGCGCGATGCTCTCGGCTTCATCGGCAATCCCCGCGCCGAAGCGGCGTGAAAATTCTGGGTCATTTTGTTGGTCAGAGAGTGATCAGCTCGGCATAGTCCCTCATGCTCCCAATCTGCAGAAATTGGGGAACTAATTTGGTCCGAAGCGGTTCGCGTTTATTAAAAACAATCCGAAATTCTCTTTGATATGAATAGCGAAAATGCTTCGACATTTCCGGAATTCGTATCTTTGTAAAATCCAAGCATGGATCATAGTAAGTTGCGTCGCCATAATGCACATCATAGTGCGGATTAGCGGCGAGAAACGAACTAACAAGTCGTTGAATGAAGGCATTCTTGTCCCTCACAATGATAGCCGCGTCGGCATCGAAGTCCGACGGCAGCCGGTAATAAACGTGATTTGATAAGCTGTATAGAAAGTAATCCTGCACCTCGACTGGTATCTCAAAGTTTCCAGCGTCCAATGGAATCTTGTGTCCTTGAAATTCAAAATGACTCTCGCCGGCTAACCTCTCGCGAAAGGTCGGGATAGCGAACGGCCGCTGTGTTTCCAGGTCTCTGATTGCGCCGTTGTGCGAAGATGCACTGTAAAATGAGGCGGGGCATATGCGTATTTTGCCAAATTCATACATCTCCTGCATGAATTGTCGTTTAGAATATTTTACTAGGATTGGGGCGTCATCACGCTCAAATTTGGCAAACAGTCGAATTCCAATCGGATCACCCTTCGAAAAATAGTCGACAATCGGTGTTCTTGCTCGCTCAATCACATCTGTAGGCATACCCCCTCGTGCATTTATCTCCTCCAACATATGAGTAAATTTCGCCATAAAGGAATCCTCATTTTTAAAATCCAAATGAGGAGTTAGTTGGCCCTCCGCATTCATGTCTACGGTGTTAAAGAAAATGTCGCAGAATCTTTCGATTATCGCTTCGAACTTGGCTCCGGTTAAGTACGGAAAGGCGTAGTATTCCCGACGCCACCAGTCGCTGCGCGCCAAAGCTCCCTTTTCTGAGTACTCCCGCGAAAGTCGTTCGTTCAGGACGTGAAACGAGTCCAATCGCGAGCGTATCTGATCAAGCGTTGTTGCTTGCTTTGCTGTCAGCGAGTCGTGAACGCCTTTTGGAGAGGCACGACCTAAATCCCGTATTGCGATTGCGCAATCCTCCCAAAAAAAACTTTCGGGAATTCTCGTTACCAACCAAAACCCGCGACCGCGTTCGAGGCCCCCACGCACGAAACGCCAAGTACCTCCACCATCACGCCGCCGGCGGGGGCTGGCCGGGAACCCACGGGATGTCGTCGTTGATGCAGGCCCAGCTCGGCGCGCTCGCGGTCCAGATCGTCATCACCGGTTTGGCGATTTCCCGATCGTCGAGCGTGCCCGCGCGCACGAAAGTGAGATGCGGCCGCGTGTCGGCGCCGCTGAAGACCTGGGTGCCGCACTTGGCACAGAAGCGGCGGCGCATGGGAGAGCCGCTGGCAGCCGTGCTGGTATAATCGGAAAGCGCGCCTCCGACGCTCACGGTATTGCTCGGAAAGCACACATTCACCGTCGAGCTGCCGGCGCCCCAATATTGGCACTCCCGGCACCAGCAAATGCGCGTGACGATCGGTTCGGCCGTGATGGTGTAACGCACCGCCTTGCACAAGCATCCGCCGGTAATCGCTGTTTGCGTCATCGCGAAATCTTTTCCGTTTCAGATCTTCTGGTCATATTCGCCGATTTCGGGAAATTTCGACAGCCGCGTGTCGATGTCCGCGAACATCGCGCGCATCCGCGCATCGGACACCGGGCTTTCGCATACCACCACGAGCGAGGGCTTGTTCGACGAAGCGCGCACCAGGCCCCAGGTGCCGTCCTCAAGCGTCACGCGCACGCCGTTCACCGTCACCAGCCGCACGATTTTCTGGCCCAATATGGTTTCGCCGCCCGCCTGTATGGCTTCGTAGATCTTGATCACAGAATCGACCACATCATATTTGCGCTCATCGGGACAGAACGGCGCCATGGTCGGCGAGCCCCAGGTCTTGGGCAGATCGCGCACCAGCGCGGAAATCTTTTTGCCCGCGCGGTCGAGCATTTCCAAAGTGGCGATCGCCGCGACGATGGAATCGTCATAGCCGCGACCCACCGGCGGGTTGAAGAAATAATGCCCGCTCTTTTCAAAACCGGCGACCGCGCCCAGCTCGCTGGTGCGGCGCTTGATGTAGGAATGGCCGGTCTTCCAATAATCGGTGACGACGCCGTTCGCGCGCAAGACCGGATCGATCTCATAAATGCCGGTCGACTTCACATCGACGACGAATTTGGCGCCGCCGATCCGGCTCGACAAATCGCGCGCGAGCAGAACGCCGACCTTGTCCGCGAAAATCTCGTGGCCTTCGTCGTCCACCACGCCGCAGCGATCTCCATCGCCGTCGAAGCCGAGCGCGATCTCCGCACCGGAGGCGATGACCGCCTCGCCCATCGCGTGCAGCATGTGCATGTCTTCGGGGTTCGGATTGTATTTGGGGAAATCCCAGTTCAGTTCCGTATCCATCGCCACCACATCGGCGCCGATGCGCTTGAGCGCCTCGGGCGCGAAGGCGCCCGCCGTGCCGTTGCCGCAGGCGGCCACGACGCGGATCGGCCGTGACAGGCGATGGCCCTTGGTCACCGCGTCGAGATAGGTTTCGCGCATGTTCGCGACGCGCGTGTAGCTGCCGCCCGCCCGCGGCACGCCTTCGCCGCAAAGCGCGATCTCCTTCAGCCGGGTCATCTCGTCGGGCCCAAACGTGAGCGGCCGCTGCGCCCCCATCTTCACGCCGGTCCAGCCGTTTTCATTATGGCTCGCGGTCACCATCGCCACGCCCGCCGCGTCCAGCGCGAATTGCGCGAAATAGGCGACGGGCGACAGCGCCAGACCGATATCGTGCACCGCGCAGCCCGCCGACATCAGCCCGAGGGTCAGCGCCTGTTTGATGGCAAGCGAATAGGACCGGAAATCATGTCCCACCACGACCTTGGGCTCGATGCCGCACTCGTGGAAATACGTGCCGAGGGCAAGCCCCAGCGCCTGCATCCCGACAAGATTGATCTCCTTGGGGAACTGCCAGCGCGCGTCATATTCGCGGAAACCATTGGCGGTGATCAGCGGCTGATTTTCGAAGTCGGCCGTATTGGGAACGAGATGGCTTTTCGGCGCGCCGAACATGATTTCGCTCTTGGCTCGAATGCGGACGCTGATCTAGAGCCGCAGGCCGACGAACGCCAGAAAATTCAGCCGCCGCCGAAGAAGACTCTGCCAACAGCCTGAATCACAGGTTCAAACAGGGTCCGGTTCGCCGCGTTATTGGTAAAAATTAAAGACTGCTGGAAACGGATCGCATCGGCTGTGGCGTCCTCGCCGGGAAGCGCCAGACCCTGAATCTGATAGAGCCGCTTCTGATGATAGAACAGGGCAATCGATGCATGGCTGCCATCGCGTCCGGCAATGCTCAATTGCCGGCCATAGACCCGGCTGATGCGGTGGGGAATATCGAGCTTGACGTCGCCGTCCTGGGACAGCGTGCGAATCGCGTGATCGATCACGGCCTTTTCTTCGGTCTGAATGCCGGAAAGATCGACGACCGTCATGGTGAATACGGCGTTGGCCTGCGCGACCGAATAGACCCGCGCTTCAGCGCCCGTACCGTCCGCGGTCTGGTAGGATTTGGTTTCCACCACCGGTTCGGCCGGAAAGGAAACCGCAAACGCATATTGCGGATAGGTGTATTCCTTCCAGCTCTGCGCGGTGGCGGGAGCGGCGGCGAAAAACGCCAGGGCGGCAAAAAGCGCGATCAAACGCATGGCTTCCTCACATCACGATTGGTCTCAGACGGCTTGCCGCCCTCCCGGCGCGTCAGTGAAGCAACTGGAACGTCTGTTGGAAGAAATGAATACCCGACGAGCCGATGGGATCGTTGTTCACGGCGGGATAGGTGACCTTGAGTTCGTAGAGCTTGTTGTCGATGAAGAAGATGGCGTCGGTATAGCTGGTGCCCGTGGCATCTTCGACGCGGATTTCGCGGCCGTAATTTCCATCGATGCGCGCGCCCGATTCATTGTGGGTCAGCTTGCCGAGGCCCGACAGATTCGCGACGGCTTCCTCGATGGTCTTGTCTTTTTCCGCGCGCGTGCGTGTGAAATCGGCCACCGCCACGGAATAGATGACGCCGCCATTGTTGGTGGAATAGACGCGCTGCTTGACGATCCCATCGGGTGTCTGCGCCGTTTTGTAGTCCACGGTTTCAACCTGTGGAGGATTGGGATATTGCGCCGCGAACCCGGATTCGGGGTAAGAAAATAGCTGCCAGCCGCCCTCGGCGGCCAATGTGCCGCCTGCGCAAAGGACCGCCGTAACCAGAATGCAATATGCGCGCATATCAGCGTCCCCACATCCAAGCCGGCGCTTAGCCTGCCATAAAATGCCGGGTTTGGCCTATCGCGAGGCCGTGAACGCGACGCTTTTAAACAGGCTTGGTATGTGTTATTCTAACAAATACATATTTGGATTGTAAAATGACGAATTCCGTTCTCTCTCTCGGGACCGACACGCGCACAGCGCTGCGCCGGCTGGCGGAGGCGCTTTCGCTTCCCCGTCTCGAACCGGGCTGGGTCTGGCTCGCGGGCGCCGGACCGGGCGACCCGGGCCTCGCCTCGCTCCATACGTTGCATGCCATCGCCGAGGCGGACGTGATCCTGACCGACGCGCTGATCGACAAGACATTGCTCGTGCTGGCCCGCCCCGACGCTCAAATCGTCGATGCCGGAAAACGCGGCGGCAAGCCGTCGGCGGTCCAGGAGACGATATCGCGCCGTCTGATTGCCTATGCGCGCAAGGGGGCGCGGGTGCTGCGGCTGAAGGGCGGCGATCCCTTCGTGTTTGGCCGCGGCGCGGAGGAAGCGCTGGCGCTGGCGCGCGCGGGCGTCCCGTTCCGGGTCATCCCCGGCATCACCGCGGGGATCGGCGGCCTCGCCTATGCCGGTATTCCCGTCACCCATCGCGACACGAACCAGGCCGTCACCTTCATCACCGGCAGTGGGGCCGGGGGTCGCGCGCCCGATCTCGACTGGGCGGCGATCGCCAAAGGCTCGCCCACGATCGTGCTCTATATGGCGCGCAGGCATGCGGGCGAGATCGCTGGGCATCTGGTGAACGCCGGACGCGATGGCAATGAGCCGGCAGCCATCGTCAGCAACGCGGCGCGCGACGGTCAGACGACGATCGTGACGCGCCTCGCGGCGCTTGGCGAGGCCGCCGCGCTGGCCGAAACGCCTGCCATCATCATCATCGGCGAGAATGTGCGCCTCGCTGCCGGTCTGGACTGGCTTGGCGCTCTCTCCGGACGTCTGCTCGATCCCGATCCACTCGGCCGCGAACGCTTGAGCGACGCGGGCTGACCGGCGTTAACGAAGGTTTAGCCGCATCCCTCCTACAGTCGCTGCCGGGATTTGCCGGACAAGAGCGATGGCGCGCGCGCAATTTCATAAGAACCAGCGGGTCTATGTGCGGCCCGTCGGAACCTGGGCACTGATCGAACGCCTGGTGCCGCAATGGACCAAAGGCCTCGAAGAACCCTTGCGCATTTTCTACGACGTGGGGCTTGGCCGTGATTTCGGCGCCGATGAATTGGAGGCGGAGTCCTCCGTTGCGCCGCCGGATTCCGACGAGGAACTTTGGCGGGTCGTACGCGCGCCCAACAAATGGCAGTCGCCGGCCGAATCCACCACCCATCCCTATCCGGGAACTTATCCGGTTATCATCACGGGCGAAGCCGAATGGGGCGGCTGGCGCGTGCCGGGTGCGGAATATGCGCTGTCGCCGGACCGCATCGAGTATCAGGCGCGCATGATCGCGAGTATCCCGCGGCTTGCCGCCATCGTGAAGAAGCTCAGCGAATGGGCGGAGGGCACTCCCAATGGGGATGTTCCCCTCTCGTTGCGCGACATCCTGCGCGAGAGCGACGAGGCGACCGCCTATCTCACCGACAGCGTGGCCTAAACAGCGTAGGCTGACGCGATTTTCGCGTGGGCATCTGACGCGATTTACGGCAGCCTTCCTGACTTACATCGCAGCCTTCCTGACTTACATCATTGGCATCGGCGTTATATGGTTTGCGACGCTCCTCATCCCGGATAGCAATGAAAACCGCCGAACCACGCGCCATACACCTTAGAGATTACGCCCCCCCGCCCTACCGCATTCCCGAGATCGCCCTCGATTTCACCTTGGATGGCAACGCCACGCGCGTGACCGCAACCATGAAAGTGGAGCGCCAGGCCGAATCCGCCGAGCCCCTGGTGCTTAACGGTCACGGGCTGAAGCTGATCTCCGTGGCGCGCGACGGCAAGATGCTGACGCCTCCCGGCTATGCTGTGGATTCGGACGGGCTGACGCTCGCGGATCCGCCCGCGGCGTTCACGCTTCAAATCGTCACCGAGATCGCGCCGGCCGCGAACACCGCGCTCGAAGGTCTCTATATGGCGGGCGGAATCTATTGCACGCAATGCGAGCCGGAAGGCTTTCGCAGCATCACCTATTTCCTCGACCG
>DASYEG010000227.1:0-4749 GCA_036499145.1 Micropepsaceae bacterium
CTTGCAGCCTATCACACCCGGCGAGCGCTGGCCTCAGCCATCGTATTGCAGCACGTGCATGCCCGCGTTCCAATCCGTCACATACATCAGGCCTTCGCGTGTCACATAGACATCACAGGACTGCGGCGCCAGCGCGACACCCGTGTGCGTATCGACCAGCTTCTTCGGCGCGGGCGGCACCCAGAAGGCGATCTCCTTCGGCGTGAACTGATCCTTGATGTCGAACAGGCGCACGCCCGCATTGTGGTAGGTGGCGAAGACCGTCTCCTCGCTCTGGAACGAGCCGGGGCGGTTCTCGTGCAGATTGTGCGGCCCGAAATTCCCCATCGCGCAATAATTGCGGTCCTTGGGTGTCGGCAAGGCACCGATGGGCAGCGGATTGGCGTCGTTCCGCACGTCCACGATCCAGGTGTAGAACATGCCCTTCGCGCATTCTTCCGCGTTCGATTCTTCCGCGACGAGGGCGAGCTTGCGCCCCGGCAGCGGCAGCGGCGTGTGCGAGCCGCCGGCAAAGGGCGGCGTCCAATTGATATGCGACAGCAGCTTGGGATGCGCCGGATCGCCGACATCGTGAATGGTGAAACCGCCGTCGCGCCATGCTCCATAGCCGCGATTCCCCGCCACAATCATGTGATGCAGCGCGTAGCGTTTGCCCTTGGGCGTGGTGTTGGGCTCATTGGCGGCGCGGTTCATGCCGGGCAGCCACGCCTTCGAGACCAGCTCCGGCTTGGTGATGTTCTGCAGATCCACGATGCCCAGGATATGGTCTGTGAAGCCGTCGAAATGCGCCGCGACATAGGCATAGCGTCCGCCGGTCCACCACAGCCGGTTGATGCCGAAGCCCGGTATCTGAAGAAAGGCAATCTCGCGCGGGGAAGCGGGATCGGTCTTGATGTCATAGATCGAAAGACCAGCGCGGAACGGGACCTTCTTGGTGATGGAATCGGCGAGCGTGTTCTCGAAATAGGAACGCGCGTCGTCGTAAGACTGCATCGCCATGACATTGGCGCCTTCGGCGACGAGAAGAATGTCGTTCGCCACCTGCAGATGATGCGTGCTCGTGTTGGGCGCGGTGAGGATGTATTTCACCGGTTTCAGCGCGCGCGGGTCTGAGGCATCCATCACCGAGAAGCCGTCGGTGAATTGGTGGCCGATGTACAGATGCCGGCGGTTCAGCATGATCTGCACGCCATCGAGCCGGCCGCCCTGGTCGCTCCAGGAGACATGCTTGATGCGGTTGCCGATGCCCTCCGGCGGTACGTTCCAGGACGGCGCGGCGGCACGCGCCAATGGAGCCGAGGCAGCCATCCCCAGCATTCCGGCCGCAGCCGCGCGTCGCGTGATCATGGTGAAATCCCATCCCGTCGTCGCACAAGCTTAGCAGGCGCCACGAAGGGGTGGAACGAAAACCTGCCCCCTCCCAACTTCGAGAGGGGGCAGGAAACGCCGTGATTATTCGCCCATCGGAAGCGTCGGACGCACAAGATCGTCGAGCGCGCCGTTGCGGTGTTTGTCGACAAGGGTGGTGCCGTTGCCATTGGTGTAGAATTTCACGCCAATGCGCCACTCATCGATATGGTTGCTGGCTCCCGGAATGTCCGTGAAGGTGTAGCCGCCGAAAACCGAAACCGGCGTGGCTTCCGAAACCAGATATTCCGCCTGCGCGCTATAGCTGGTCAGATGCGCATTGCTGCCGCTGAAATAATTCATCTGCCCCGTCAGCGCGAGATCGGGCATCACATAAGCGGTGGCGCCGCCGCCGACATAACCGCCGCTATTGCCCGAACCGAAAGTGCCTTGAGGGCCACTCCAGGCGCCGCCGTTCAAGCCGATCGTGATCATTGGGTTGAAGTAATATTCACCGAAGGCGCCATACTGCCACAGATGTGTGCCGAAGCCGCCTCCGCTCAAGTCTTCGTATTGCAGCGTTGCGCCCAAACGGTATGGCGCAGCCGGAGCCCAGAAGAGGTTGCCGCCCGCATTCCAAATGTCGAGATTGCCCGCGCTGCCATTCGAGAGGCTGTGGTAGCCACCGTCGAATTCCGCAGCCAGATCCTGCATACCATATTGACCGAGGCCGAACGCGGCCTGGCCAGTAGTGCTCCAAAGATTGGCGCTGTCGTTCGAGCCTTTCCAATCGGTGTAGCTGCCGCTGAGCGTACCGGCGAAGCCTTGCGGTGCATCGGCGAAAGCCGGCGCGGACATGGCAAGGCTCATCGCAGCCGTGCAAGCGCCGGCCAAAAGCAAGTTTAAACGAGACATAAGTTTTCCCTTCAATTTCCGGAGATGTTTTTGCGCAACACCGATGAACGCTCCGGACGAATCGCTCATCGCCGGTGTGTATAGTCGGCGGAGGTTCCGGCGGTTGCCTTAAATCGCCTCCAGATCGGAGATTGGAATCATGTGTGACGAATTTGCATCGCCCAATGATCCGCAGGCGGATAAATCATCCGACAGTATCGACAATTTTGTGTGATGCAGGATTGAACGCGAGCGCAGCCTTACAGGTCTAGCGAGTTTGGCGCGAACAGTTCTTCGACTGCAACCCGGCGTTCGCATAGGCCTTGTTCATGGACAAATTGTGTGACCATTTCGAGCACGAGGCGCGCGGCCTTGATCCCATAAGGCATCGGGGTCTTCGTCACCACGTTGCGTACCTCACGCTCCACCAGCCCCATTTCGTAATAAAGCGCCATCCACGCAAGGGAATCTTTGCGCACCTGCTCCATCGCGGCAAGGAACCCGGAATAGAGGTTGAGCGCGATCCAGGGATGCTGTTCGTAGACGGAGCGTTTGATCACCATGCAATGGTTGATCGGAAAAATGCCGGTTTTCTTGAAATAGCGCGCCGATTCCGCCTCGCGGTCCGGGAATAGATATTTGGCCCTGGGATCGGCGATGAGGTCCGCGCGGCTGCGATCGACCAGATTGTTGTTGGCGATGTAATGCACGATGGCGTCGATTTCGCCTTTCAGCAGCATGTCGCCGAGATTGGTGTTGAGCGGCACCGGAGTGATGTCAACGCCTTCAGGCGCCTTGAATCCCGTGGATGTGCCGTGGCTCTTGTCGGCGTTGCGTTCCATCCACCATGTCATGTCGCGCGCATGGACGCCGAATTCATGTTGCAGCACGCCGCGCGTCCAGATCGCCGCCGTCTGCTGATATTCCGGCACGCCGACGCGCTTGCCTTTCAGGTTCGCGGGTGTCTCGATCCCGGAATCTTTGCGCACCACGATCTCATTGTGAAAGAATTTGCGCATTGTGTAGATGGGCAGCCCCACCCAATCGCGATTGCCCTTGGACGTCAGGATGGTCAGCGTCGAGAGCGACATTTCCGAAACGTCGAAATCGCCGTAGCGGAGCTGGCGCCAAAACATTTCGGACGGGTGCACGGTTGTCGGCACCAGCCGCAGGCCTTCGAATTTCACACGGCCCTCGATCACCGGGCGCGTGCGCGGATTGTCGGAGAGCGCCACCGCGAGTTCGAGCACCGAACGCCCGGGATGATCCGCGTCCTGCACGAAACGACTGTTTCCCGAACTCACCATTTGGCCCCCAATTCCTGTTTGAACGTCATGCGCCAATCTTCGCCCGGCGGCAAAATCCGGTCATAAGGACGAATGGCGCGATGGGTGGCGGGATCGAGCCCGCGCGGCGTGCCGCCTTTTTCCGCGATGTCGACGGCTTCCAGCATCAGCCGCCGCATGGCGAGGACCGCCTTGTCGGAGCCGGCGAGGAATTCCTTCGAGCGGTCCGTGACCGGACCCATGCCTTCCTGCAGCGCGAAGTCCTGCGTGTTGACCCCGACAATACCGGTGAAATTGCGCGTCTTCTGCATCTCACGGTCGATGAGATAATCGTTGGATTGGTTGCGCTTCAGCCGGAAGGTTCCGGGGATGATGTCGTTCGAGCCGCGCCCCATGCCCGATTCGCGGGCTTCGATCCATTCCGCTGTCAGCTCGACGGTGTCGTCGTAGGAGCACATCCAATTGTAGACATGGGTGGTGGTATCATCGATGGGCACCCAGATATGTCCATCGGCGCGCGGCACTTCGTTCTTGCCGCCGAACCAGCCCACATTGTTGGCGCGCATCTGCTGTGCCGGCATTACATATTGGTACACGCGCACATAGTTTCCATCCGCGCCCAGATTGCGCGTGGAGACGTAATAATAACCATAGTCCGTGCGCTCGACATCGATCCTGGGTGAGCGGTCGCGCTGGCGCGGTTCGGATTTGTCATTGGCGAAATTGTTGTGCGCGAAGGAGGAATGCGAGGTGTCGAGGCCGCCTTCCAGCGCCTGGAGGAAATTGCAGTTCTCGAAGGTCTTGGAAATGAAGCGGTGCTTTTCGGGGGCCCGCGTCCATTCGTAATCGGGCTCGGGCGGCTGCAGATCCTTGGGCCCCATATAGGCCCAGATCGCGCCGGCCTTTTCGACCGCCGGATAGGCGAGTAATTTCACTTTAGTCTGGAGCGTCGTTCCGGCGGGCTCCGACGGCATGTCGACGCAATCCCCGTTCCGGTCGAACTTCCAGCCATGATAGACGCAGCGCAGGCCGCATTCCTCGTTGCGCCCGAAGAACAGAGGCGCGCGCCGGTGCGGACAATAGGCATCCACCAGACCGATTTTGCCGGACGTGTCGCGAAAGGCGATGAGGTCTTCGCCCAGCAGGCGCACGCGCAAAGGCGCGCCGTCGGGTTCGGGAAGCTCGGAGGCAAGGCATGCCGGCTGCCAATAGCGGCGCAACA
>DASYEG010000228.1:0-2355 GCA_036499145.1 Micropepsaceae bacterium
TAATGGTCCTCGTGCAGAACGTGCTCGGCAACACTGATGTCCTTTTTGACTTTGGACTTCTTGCCCCAAGGCAGTGACAGCATCCAGTCGAGGTAATTGCGCACGACGGTGGCTTCCGCCGACATCGGGCTCATGGAACGCAGCTTCTTGACCTCGGCGGCGGCTTTTTCGCGCGCTTCCTTGGAGAGCTTGGTCTTCTTGATGCGCTCTTCGAGTTCGGCCAGCTCGTCGCGGCCTTCTTCGCCCTCGCCGAGCTCTTTCTGGATCGCCTTGAGCTGCTCGTTCAAATAATATTCGCGCTGCGTCTTCTCCATCTGACGCTTCACGCGGCTGCGGATCTTGCGTTCGACCTGCAGCACGCCGATCTCGCCTTCGATGAGGGCAAGCACACGCTCCAGCCGCTCGACCGTGTTGAGCGTTTCCAGCAATTGCTGGCGATCCGGAATCTTCACCGTCAGGTGCGAAGCGACCGTATCGGCAAGCTTCGCCGGATCGTCGATCTGGGCCACCGAGGCCAGGGTCTCGGCCGGCACTTTCTTGTTGAGCTTGATATAGCTCTCGAAATTGGTTTTCACCGAACGCACCAGGGCTTCGATTTCCTGGGCGTTGCCCGACTCTTCCGGAATCGGCTCGATCATCGCCTGGAAGAAATCGGTGCGCGGCGAAAAGGTCTTGACGCGCGCACGCGCTTTTCCTTCGACGAGCACGCGGACCGTCTGATCGGGCAACTTCAGAAGCTGAAGCACAGTGGCGAGCGTGCCGACACGATAAAGCGCGTCGGGGGACGGATCGTCCTCACCGGCGTTCTTCTGCGTCAGCAGAAGGATCTGCTTTTCCTCGTTCATGACCTCTTCGAGAGCACGAACCGATTTCTCACGGCCGACGAAAAGCGGCACGATCATGTGCGGGAAGACAACAATGTCGCGAAGCGGCAGGACAGCCGACAACTGGCCTTCCGGTGCGGGTTTGTTTTCTGGGATTTCAGGATTCGACGTTGATTCAGGCATCATGTGCTCCTTACCCGGGAACACTAGCACGCAAGCCTTAAACCTTTGCCTGTGGCATCATGGCGGGCGGGGTTTCCATGCCCCGAAATGGGCTCATGGACAAATCATGGTGCCCTTCTGGGCCACCACGCAAACACTAAGGTGGGCTGCGAAGAATGCGGATTCAAGGTTTATCCGCGTGATCGACTAGAAAACCAGGGGATTTCTAGGTTTATGTTCAGCTACAGCTTGGACAATTTCCTCGTTTCGCGCGCACTTTGCGGCGGACAGGTCCTTTGCCAATATGGGCATGGGGCAATCGCGGTTAAACACGTTACGCGCCAACCTCCAACCGAATCACGATTTGCGGGGCAAACATGATCAACCGCCGGACTTTCGCTACGCTCGTTGCGGGCAGCATGCTCCTCGCGAAAAACACATGGGGGCAGACGGCCGGAGGAAAAACCGTGTTCTATTCCGCTGTCGGCCGGGACCTGACGCTCTATGACATGGATGTGGAAGCGGCGACGCTGACGCGGCGGAGCACCGTGACGTTGCCGGGCAATGTGCAATATGCCTGGCCTCACCCTTCCAAGCGCTATTTCTACGTGATCTCGACCAATGGCGAGCCCGGCGGCGGCGATGCGCCAAAGGGAGACACCCATGTCGCCACAGCGTTTCGTATCGATCCGGCGACCGGCGCGCTGACCAAGCACGGGCCGGAACCGAGACTGCCGTCGCGTCCCATCCATACCAGCGTCGATGCGGCCGGGAAATTCCTGCTGATCGCGTTCAACGAACCCAGCAACGTCATCGTTCATCGCATCAATGACGACGGCACCATCGGCGCTCTGGTGACCCAGAAGCAGAAACTCGATACCGGAATTTACGGGCATCAGATTCGGACCACGCCGGGAAACCGCACGGCGATCCTGATCACGCGCGGCAACAACGCGACAGCGGCCAAGCCGGAAGACCCGGGCGCGATTAAGCTGTTCGGATTCAACGACGGTGTCTTGACCAATCTGGAATCGGTGGCGGCGGGCAACAATGGCTATGGCTTTGGCCCGCGTCATCACGATTATCATCCCTCAAAACCGTGGGTTTACGTTTCCATCGAACGGCAGAACCAGATTTACGCCTTCGCGATGAACCCCGACGGCTCGCTGGCGCCCAAGCCCCTCTTCATCAAGGGGACGCTCGCGGGGCCGCGCGTGCCCGAGGCCGCGCAAGGAGCCGGCACCATCCACATCCATCCCAACGGCAAATTCGCTTACATCCCGAACAGGGCATCGGGCACGGTGAAATTTCAGGGCAAGGATGTGTGGGCCGGCGGCGAAAACAATATCGCGGTGTTCGCGCTCAACGA
>DASYEG010000229.1:0-5315 GCA_036499145.1 Micropepsaceae bacterium
TCAGCCGAAGGTGAACCTGAGGACGGGTGAGATCATCGGGGTCGAGGGGCTCATCCGCTGGCATCATCCCGAACGCGGCCTGGTGCCGCCGGTGCAATTCATACCGGTCGCAGAAGACTGCGGCTTCATCGTTCCCATCGGCCAATGGGTGCTGCGCGAAGCCTGCCGCCAAGGCAGGGCCTGGCGGGATTCGGGCCTGCCCGCGATAGGTATCGCGGTGAACATCTCGGCTGCGGAGTTGCGCACCCGGAACTTCGTCGCGAACGTGCAAGCGATCCTGAAGGAAACGAGGTTTGAACCGCGCGATCTGGAACTGGAACTGACAGAGACCTTCCTGATGCAGGATCTGGAGTCGACCGCCGCCGTGCTTCGAGCCCTGAAGGAAATCGGCGTGCGGCTCGCCCTCGACGATTTTGGAACCGGCTATTCTAGCCTCAGCTATCTGAGGCGATTTCCGATCGACACCTTGAAGATCGATCGTTCGTTCGTGTGCGATCTCACCACCGACGCCGGCGATGCCAGCATCGTGGATGCGGTGATCAACATGGGGAAAAGCTTGCATATGGCAGTGGTGGCCGAGGGTGTGGAAACCCCCGAGCAGCTCGCGCTTCTCCAGCAGCAGGGTTGCACCGAGGGGCAAGGCTATTTCTTCAGCCGTCCGGTATCGGCGGAGAGGACCACCCAGCTTCTGGAGCGTAGCGCCGGCAAAGCCGTGTTCTCTTGATGAAGGAGCCGGCGGGACAAGGATCTCAATGCGCAAATCGCGCGCGATCGGAAGCAATCTTGTGAGCGCGCCGGTGATGAGAACAACGGGGGAAATCAGCTTTTCGACATCATTGTCTGGGAACTGCACGAAAGAATTTCATGCAGCAGCAATGCGGGGAGTGTGTGTGATGCCTTTATATGAATTCCGTATCCGTTCACAAGGCTCGACCATTTGGATCGTCGAGCATTACTGCCGCGATGATCTCGACGCTTTGGAGAAAGCGGCATCCGATTTCGGGGTCAGGGTCTGGCATAACGGCCATCCGGTCGCGCATGCCGATAAGAAGACACCGCGAAAGCCGCGATAGATTTCAATGCCGATTGAGATGTTCGCCAGCCGGGGGCATGGCGAGACGGAAGGTGAAAGATGGCGAATATTCTTCTGGTGGATGACGAGGCGCTGGTGGTGGAGACCTTGTCGAACGCCATGAAAAACAAAGGCCACAGCGTCGTCACGGCCTCGAACGGAATCGAGGGGCTGAAGCGATTTGGCGAAGGCGATTGCAATCTCGTCATCACCGATATCGTTATGCCGGATATGGACGGAATGGCGATGATCATGGAAATACGCCACAGCGCGCCTGCCGCCAAGATCATTGCGATCTCCGGCGGCGGCCGAAGCGGTAATGTCGAGTTCCTGAAGATGGCGGCGAAGCTCGGCGCCATGGCCACGTTGCGAAAACCCATCCGTCTGGCCGAATTCTTCAAGACCTTGGACGAATGTCTGTCCGAACGTCACGGCACCGCGATGGCCGTATTGCAGAGTTGATCATCAGCCGCGCGCCACAGTGCGAAAAATGCCGGACGCCATCATGAACGCAACGACGACCGTGAGCGGAAAACAGGACAGCCTCAGGCAATCCACATCCGCGGCGAGCAAGATGACGGTGCTGGGATTGGACAGCATCCGCGCGCGTACAGGCGATCAATGGAAGAAGAGATCGGAGAAGGTCCACTCCTATTTCACCATGCTGTTTCAGCGCGAAATGCGGCCGGGCGATACGTTCCATAGAGTCGACGAATTGTCCTATCTCGTCATTTTCCGCGAACTTTCGGTCGCCGACGCACAGGCGAAATGTCTTGCGATCGCCGATACCGTAAGCCGGCGTCTTTTTGGCGAGGATACCGGCGCGGTCTCCATCCGCTCCGTCATCGGGGCGGTCAGCAACCGGCTCCTGACGGAGGATGTGGAAGAACAGGCGGCAATCCAGGCCTTTCTGGAAGCCGAAGGGACCGAAATCATCACAACCTCCGAAGGCCCCGAAATTTTAGAGCGGACAGTAGACACGAGGATCGAACCGCCGAAAGAACTGAGCGCGCCTCCACTTCCGCCGGCGCAGCATCTGAATGTGACGTTCGGTCCCGATCACGATGGCTCGCAGGCGCTTCTGGAAAATGAGTTCGCCTTCAAATACCGGCCGTTTTGGGATGCGGCGCGCAAAGTCGTGCTGATGTACGTTTGTCAGCCCGCGCCCGCGGCGCCGCCAAAAGATGCGTCGCCGCATTCGTTCGCATATGGCCTTTGCGTTTCGCCGGAGCGCAACGAATCAAGCCGTCTCGACCTTTTGGTCCTGGAAGAAGCCGCCCAGCGCGTGGAATTCCTGCGCCGATCGGGATACCGGATTCTGGCGGCTTGCCCGGTTCATTTCTCGACCATCGCGGGCGCGCGAAGCTGGGGGGAATATTTGCGCGCGCTGACACGGCTTCGGGCCGATGTCGTTCGCGATATTGTGTTTCTCATCATGGGAATTGACGGCAGTATTCCAGGCATCAGGCTTGTCCAGGAGATTCCGAAACTGTCCGCGCGCACGAAATTGGTGTTCGCGGCGATCAAATATGGCCCCGGAGTCGTGCGGCGATTCGCGAACACCGGGATTCACGCCATCGGAGTCGAACTGCCCCGGCCCGAAGGGTCCGACCGGCCGCTGCTGACGGCTGTGGACGCGCTCGCGCGCGATGCGCAGGCTCTGGGGATCGAGAGTTTCGTGCTCGGTGCGCGAAACCGCAGTACGATTGTCGGCGCGATCGCTTCGGGGGTGCGTTACCTGGAAGGTCTCGCGGTTTCGCCACCCGTGTTTGAACCGCGTCACGCCTTCGCTCAGGAAATCGCGGATCTTTATCGCTGATACAAAAAACCCCTCCGGTGAAGGAGGGGCAGTCGCGCTCGACGAAAAGAATGACGTGCGGCTCAGCGTGACAGATGCAGATTGGCGAGTTCGGTTCCGATGCTGTTGAACGCCGTGACGATCTGGCCAGCCGTGGTGAGGGAGAAATATTTGCTCGTGTCCGTGGCGCAAGATTGCAGGACCGAGGAGTTACCCGCCATCACCAGAACCGTGTAGATGCGCACATTGGCGGCCTTGGCATTGGCGCAGGCGAGCGCCATGCGGGAATCGACCGCGGAACTCGTGCTCGATCCATCGCCGCCGAAGCGGTCCTGCGTGTTCATGCCGTCGCTCAAGAGGATGATCACGTTCTGGACGGTCGGATCCTGGGCCGGCGCGTTCAGCGGATTGGTCGAGGTCAGCGCCTGCCAGCCCCAGGCCAATCCAATCGTCTGGTTGGTCGAGCCGTTCGGCGTCATCAGGTCGACTTTCGTATTGAGCGCGGACCAATCGTAGATGAGGCCGTTCAGCGCCACCGGCGGGCATGAGTCGCTGATTTCCGCCGGGAACAGGCTCGCCGGTATGCCGGTGGAAGGCGTTGCATTGGTCGTGTCGTAATTCTGCGCGCGGTCCATGAAGCACCCGGTCCACGCACCGTGCAGGGGCAGATCCGCCTTGGCCGCCTGATTGTAAGTGTGCCAGCTGTGGCTGTAGTTGCAGTTGCTTGTGCAGCTAGGATCGGTTTTGACGCTGTCGAAATAGCCATTGTAGTGATGGCCCTTACGTCCGGCGTTGTATTTGCCGTTGTCGACGCCCGGATAGATTTTGCCGTCCGCCGCGATGTTGCCGCTCGAAAGGTACAGACAGCCGTAACCATATGGGCTGGAGTTGGTCGCAAATGGGCAGCTCGATCCCGGCCCTACGTTGCTGGGAATTGCCCCGGATTCGAGTGGCTTCGAGTTGGGCGGCGCTGCGTCGAAATCCGTCCAATCGATCCATGTCTGGTTTGCGACCGCGGTGCCCATGTTGACGTCGAGCGAGAACGGAACGATTGACACTTGCACGTCGCCGGGATTAGCCGCAGTACCCTGCAACTGCGTCAACAATTGATGCGTTGCCGTTTTCAGCGCCGAGATCTTGCTCGTTCCCGTGGCGTCTGTCTGTGACATCGACCCGGTATTGTCCAGCACAAGCGCCACGCGCAGCTTGGTCATCGCGCGCGTCACTTCGTTGGTCACCGACAGATCGATATTGTGGATGCCCATGATTTCCAGCAGGCTTGTCGGCATCGATGCGCCGACACCCAGGGCAATATGTTGGCCGTTGACGGCCACGGTGACGGGATTGGCCACTCCGATCTGGGTCTTCGGGTAGTTGGCATCGAAATATTGCTGGGCCAGGGTTTGGAGATGCGGGGTGTCCAGCCCATTTGAGGTGCCCACCGCGAGGGCTGCCGCGTCGAGCGCGCTGGAAAGCCGTGACTTCACCATCATGGCTCGCGCCAAATCGACGCCGACACCCACGCTGGAAAGCAGGACGAAGGAGCTGAGCGCAAAAATGATTGCCGTGCTGCCCTGCTTCTCGTGGAGAAACCGCTTCGTCCAGCTTGCGGCTCCCGGGCCGAAATTGCGATATCCGCGCATTGTCGTGACTGCCCTTCCGAGGTGAACATCCAGGAGTTCATCGCGCGTCCGTCCGGCGCGGATTGGAACTTTCACAGGGTCGCTACGCACGACCTGTGCCAGAGAAGAATCTCAAATATTTTCAGTTATTTGGCCGCTAAAATGCGGCATCGCGCACGCGGCGCGTCTCATAACGGCCCCCCGCACGTCCAATTTCGGGACGTTGTGGGGACGTTGCTTTCAAACGCCGCAAGGCTGCCCGCCGGCAACGATGCACACGCTCTTAATCTCAAGCGGCGGGTCGGCCCAGCTCAGACATTCCATGATGCCGCGGCCCATCACCCATTCGAGATCGCTGCCGGAAAGGAAATCGAGTTCGCGGGTGAACATCGTCACCGCCTGCCGGTACGAGCATCCCGCGGGGAGGCGCGAAAGATCGCTGCCCCAGAATGAACGCCGCACACCGAAGCCGCCGATGATGCGTTTTAAAGGCTCATGCAGATTGCGAA
Source organism: Micropepsaceae bacterium (assembly GCA_036499145.1). GTDB lineage: Bacteria > Pseudomonadota > Alphaproteobacteria > Micropepsales > Micropepsaceae > CAIYRG01. The sequence goes on from DASYEG010000229.1 coordinate 5,002, forward strand.
ACGGGTAGGCCTGGGTGGAATAGCAGGGCAATGCCGACATTTTCACCGAGATGTTCGGATGCCGCGCCAAGGCGAGAATGCGGCTCGCCCCGGCTTTGGCCTCTTCATCCATCGTCTCGCGGGCAAATCCCATGTGATCGACGATAAGCTTCAGATCGGGATGACGTTCGGCGATCGCGCCGATCACCGGCAGGCGCTCGGGCGCATGGATCATCACCGGCATTCCCAAGCGTTCCGCTTCCGGCCACAGCCAATCCGCCGCGCCATTGGTGAGCAGCGGGCGGTCATTGTCGCGGTGAAAGGTCAACCTCAGC
>DASYEG010000230.1:0-4437 GCA_036499145.1 Micropepsaceae bacterium
ACAACCCAAGAAGCCTTGCTAAAGCATTGTTTTCACATATTAAATGAAGGGCTTACGTTCCTGCTGCGTTTGCGCGAAAATGAGCTTCGAAACAGGCGCGCTCCCGTGGCGCGCGGACACACCGAGGAATACGCGGCTCCATGCTGCTTCTGATCGATAATTACGACAGCTTTACCTACAATCTTTTCCATTATCTCGGCGAGCTTGGCGAAGAGGTCTTGGTCAAGCGCAACGACCAGATCAGCGTCCAGGACGCACTGGCCATGAGCCCGCAATCCATCGTGCTGTCACCGGGGCCCTGCGATCCCGGCCGGGCCGGCATCTGCCTTGCTCTGATCGACGCCGCGGCAGGCAGGGTACCGATCCTTGGCGTCTGCCTAGGCCATCAGGCGATCGGCCAAGCCTATGGCGGCAGGATCGTGCGTGCGCCCGAGCCCATGCACGGGAAGCTTTCGGCCATCCACCATACCGGCAAGAGCGTCTTTCGCGGATTGGAAGATGGGTTTCCCGCCACGCGCTATCATTCGCTCGTGATCGAGCGCTCCAGCATGCCGGCTGCTCTGGAAATCACCGCCGAGACCGACGATGGGATCATCATGGGGGTGATGCACAAGAGCCATCCCGTCCACGGCGTGCAGTTCCATCCCGAAAGCATCGCATCGGCCCACGGTCACGCGCTGCTGCAGAATTTTCTGAAACTGGCGTGGACCACACCCCGCGTAAGCGCGGCATGAGCAAACCCCAGGGGGAATTCGCCACGTTCTTGAAACGGGTGGCGACGGGCGAGCATCTCGCCGCAAGCGAAAGCGCAAGCGCTTTTGCCGCGATGATGGCGGGCAGCGTCAGTGAAATGCGCATGGCCGCGTTTCTGACCGCGCTTGCGTTGCGCGGACCATCGGTCGCCGAGATCACCGGCGCGGCACGCGCGATGCGCGAGGCCATGACCCCTGTTGAGGCCCCGGCGGGCGCGATGGACGTCTGCGGCACCGGAGGCGATTCCGCGGGCACGCTGAACGTCTCGACCGCAGCGGCGTTCGTTGTCGCGGCTTGCGGCGTGCCTGTCGCCAAGCACGGCAATCGCGCGATGACTTCACGCACCGGCGCCGCCGACGTGCTGGAGGCTTTGGGCGTGCCGATCAACCACGATGCCGCCGCCGCCAAGCGCTCCCTGATAAAGCCCGGTTTCGCCTTTCTGTTTGCGCCCGCCTATCATCCGGCGATGAAGCATGTCGGCCCGGTGCGCAAGGAATTGGCGTTCCGCACGGTCTTCAATCTGCTGGGACCGATCTGCAATCCGGCACGCGTGCGCCGTCAGCTGATCGGAATTTTTGCCGAGGAATGGCTGGAGCCGGTGGCCCATGTGCTGGCCGATCTGGGCACCGAAAAAGCCTGGGTCGTGCATGGAACCGACGGCCTGGATGAGATGACGACGACCGGCGTGACGCGCGTCGCGATCCTGGATCATGGCCAGGTGACCCTTCGCGAGATCGCGCCTGAAGATGCGGGCCTGAAGCGCGGTCCCCTTACCGCACTCAAAGGCGGCAGCGCAGAGGACAACGCGCGTGCCATCCGCGATCTGTTCGCGGGCTCCAGGAATGCGTTTCGCGACATCGTGCTGCTGAACGCGGGCGCGGCCCTGGTCGTCGCCGACAAAGCCAAGACCATCGGCGAGGGTGTCGCAGCCGCCGCCGAAGCGATCGACAAGGGCCATGCGGCAAGCACCCTGACACAATCGCGGATCAGCGAGCGCGCCGGGGTATGAACTGATGAGCATCCTGGAACGCATCGCGGCCTATAAACGCGAGGAAGTCGCGGCAGCAAAGAAAGAGCGGCCCCTGAAGGCGTTGATGGCGGACGCCAATGAGGCGCCAGCTCCGCGCGGCTTCCGCGCCGCGCTCGAAGCGGCCAAAGCGGCAAGGCATCCGGGCCTGATCGCGGAGATCAAAAAGGCGAGTCCCAGCAAGGGCGTGATCCGGGCCGATTTCGATCCGGAAGTGATCGCGCGCGATTACGAGCGTGGCGGCGCCACCTGTCTTTCCGTGCTCACCGATACGCCGTCCTTTCAGGGCGCGGACGACGATCTGATGATGGCGCGACAGGCGACGCATCTGCCGGTGCTGCGCAAGGATTTCATGCTGGAACCTTATCAGGTGGTGCAAAGCCGCGCACTCGGCGCCGACTGCATCCTCGTCATCCTTGCCATGCTGAGCGATGCGATGGCGACGAGATTGATCGAGACGGCCGAGGAATGGGGCATGGACGCCTTGGTCGAGGTCCATGACGAAAACGACCTTAAATGCGCGCTGGCGCTCGATGCCGAATTGATCGGGATCAACAATCGCAATCTGGCGACATTCGTGACTGACATCGGCACGGCGATACGGCTGAAACCGCTGATACCGGCGGACCGGCATGTGATTGCCGAAAGCGGCCTCTCCACGCCGGGGGATCTGACGCGGCTTGCCGCGGCCGGCATCACGTCCTATTTGATCGGCGAAAGTCTGGTGCGCGCGGACGATGTCGAAGCCGCGACGCACGCACTGCTTTCAGGCGTGAAACTATGAGCAAGCTTTCTCATGTCGATGAATCCGGACGCGCGTCCATGGTCGATGTGTCCGGCAAGGACGCGACACCCCGTTTCGCGACCGCCGAAGCGGTCGTCGTGATGCCTGAGGAAGCATTCGCTCTCGTTGTAGCCGGCGAGATCAAGAAGGGCGATGTCCTGGCGACCGCACGCATCGCAGGGATCATGGCCGCAAAGAAGACATCCGAGTTGATCCCGCTCTGCCATCCATTGGCGCTCACCCATATTGGGGTGGAGTTCACGCCTTTGCCCGAGCGGCACGCGTTCCGCATCGTCGCTACCGCCAAGACCGCCGGCCAGACCGGTGTGGAAATGGAGGCGATGACGGCAGCGAGCATGGCCGCGCTTACGGTCTATGACATGGTCAAGGCCGTGGACAAGGGGACGGTGATCGAAACCGTCCGCCTACTGACGAAATCGGGTGGTAAGAGCGGCGACTATGAAGCGCCCTCCCCGCCGGATGCGCACGAGCCGCAAACCAAGCCTGCACGGTTCGCGAAGGCGGCCCCGCGCGTGCTGATGCACGAAGCCGCAAGTCCCCGCGCAGCCCACACCGGAGGGGATCGTGAAGCCCTGCGGCGCTTCATTCAGGCACGGCGCTTGCGTGCGAGCGAATGGGCGAAATCCGCCGCCGTCCCCGTGAACGAGCTTTACGGTTATCTCTCCGGCCATTCGCGTGCCCTCTCCTCGGATTCGGAGGAAAAGCTCGCCAGAGCCGCGCGCGCAAGCCTCGATGAGATGTTCGGCCGCAAGGGGACGCGATGATCTCCGTCAATGAGGCGGTCGCGCGGATCGCCCGCGGTCTGACACGGCTGTCTTCGGAATCCGTAATGGTGGCCGAGGCCGCCGGACGGGTGCTCGCCGAGGATGCGGTAGCGCGCCTGGATCATCCACCGACGCCGATGTCCGCGATGGACGGCTATGCGGTGCGCCGCGCCGATGCCCGCGCCGGCGCCGAATTTTCCATCATCGGCGAAGCTCCGGCCGGGCGGCCGTTTCCGGGACGTATCGGCGAGGGTCAGGCGGTGCGCATCTTCACTGGCGGCGTGGTGCCGGAAGGTGCGGACGCGGTGGTGATCCAGGAGGATACAGTCCCCCTCGCGTCCAATGACGGCGTGGTCTTGAAAGTGCGCATTACGGAAACCCCGTACCCCGACGAAAATGTCCGGCCGCGCGGGCTGGATTTCCGCAAGGGCGAAATCTTGCTGCCGCGAGGCCATCGCATTTCCCCGCGCGACGTCGCGCTCATCGCGGCGGGCGATCTTGCAAAGGTCTCGGTCATCCGTAAACCGTGCGTAGCACTGGTCGCGACCGGCGACGAACTTTCGCGTCCGGGAGAACCTCGCAAGGATGGCGGCATTGTCGCCTCATCGATTTACGCGCTGCAGGCGATGGTGCGCCAATGGGGCGGCGAGGCCATCGATGCCGGCATCCTGCCGGACCGGCCCGAGGCTTTCGCAGCTTTGCCCGAGGCCACGAAAAACGCCGATCTTGTCGTCACGCAAGGCGGCGCATCGGTCGGCGATCATGACCTCGTTCAAAGTGCGCTGAAGCCGTTCGGTTTCACGCTCGATTTCTGGCGGATCGCGATGCGTCCCGGCAAGCCGCTGATCTTCGGCCGCTTGCGCGATACGCCCTTCATCGGACTCCCGGGCAATCCGGTTTCGGCGATGGTGTGCGCGGTGCTTTTCATCCAACCCGCCATCGCCGCTATGCTCGGAATGACCTATGAGCCGCCCATCGTGAAAGCGCGGCTCGGTTCGGCTTTGCGCGCAAACGGGCGTCGTCAGGATTATATCCGCACGCGGCTCGTGCGGCACGGGGGGATTCTCACCGCCGAACCTTTCGCGCTG
>DASYEG010000231.1:0-3405 GCA_036499145.1 Micropepsaceae bacterium
GGGCTTCAGCCGCACCCGTGTCCCGACGCTGAGTCCGCCGTGGGCGATACTGACCAGCTCTGGCTTTTGCCGGCTGCTATCACGCCAGGTGCCGTGCAGTTTGCCCAAATCGTCGGGCGTGAGGCTTTCCAACTTCGCCAGCAAGTCGCTGGCGCGCGCGTCGCCCGACGCCATCTCGCGCTTTTCCGCATCGGTCATGGTCAGGATGCGCAGGATCAGAATTTCATCGATCTCGGTGCCGTCGAACAGGTCGGACTGGCTCTCTGCCGCGATGCGCGGGTAATCGTAAAGGATAATCGGCGCGGCCAGAATCGTGTCGGTCATCCCGTCCGCTCCGGCCAGGACCGGCCAACAACCGTCATTGGCGCACGCCTTGGCGGCTTCGGCTAAGTCAGCCGGGGGGTCGGTAAGGGAAGCAAAGGCGCCGCCTTCGACGCTTAGGATCAGGTGGTTGGACGCCGTCGCAAACGGTGCCGCGGCATCACGTTTTAGGCCGGCGGGCACATCGAGCGCCGTGATGTTCTCGACCACGGCGCGTAGGCGAAAAGCATCCACCGCTACGGGTTCGGCCGATAAGGTCAGCCGCACGGCAACGCTCTCGGTCTGGCGAAGGATCAAGCCTTGCACCAACCCGTCCTCAGCGGCGATCGGTTCGACACCCGTCCCAGCAGAATAGAAGAGGTCCCGGATCAAAGGGTTCGCGGCCAATTCCTCCAGCCTACCAGCGAGAACAACCTCTTCCCGGGGAACCGCTTCGTCCCAAGGCGTATAAGAACGCCCATTAATGTCCATCCCCTCGACTACCGCGTGGGGGGGCAGAGCTCCTGCGTCGAGCGTGCGTACCGGCGCAGCCAACCGCGCGATACGCCGTGCCGCCACTTGGAGAAAGCGCAACTGAAGGCGCAGGCGGGTCTGCGCATCGCCGCGCAGAAGGCATTCGCAGGTCATAGTCCAGCGGTCGCCGCCACCGCGCAGCGCGTAACTGCGGGGGAACAGGCCGCCAAAGGTCCAGCGCTGCTGGTTCTTCAAGGAAGACTTGCGGTATGGGTAAAGGATGTACCCTTCATAAAGGATTGCATCCGCTACCGTGCGTACGTCGGAGATTGTTGCCGCAGTCATTGCAGTACCTGCGGGGCCGAAAGAAGTTGCGAGAGGGCGGCGTCGAAGCTGCCGACACCCATCCGCCGCTTCAACGCATAAAGCCGCTCGAATGTCTCGCGGTCCAGACGAAGCCAGGCCGCGTTGGGATAATATTGGTCCATCAGCGTCTGCCAGAGCGCAGCGGGGAGGCGATGACTAAGCCCCTGAGACCAGGAAAGCTGAGAAATCTGCAGCCTGTCCTGTGGATCACGATAGAAGACCGAACCGCTGAACAGGAGCGACACTGGCACTTCACCGCCCTCCAGGCCGTGGAAATATTTGGTAGCTGCGACATCGAAATCGAAACTGCAAGGCACCATGGCATCGACAATCGTGACATCGTCAAAGCGCGGCACATTTACGGGCACAATCGTCCACAAAAAGCTTTTCAGGGTGTCGCCCCAACGTGCTTTCTCGCCGAATAAATCGGCCAGCCTTTCGTGTTCGTCACCGCCATACGCTCGCCGCATCGGTTCGATGCGCAACTGACATTGCAAGGCGATATTTTCTACCGGCTGGTCGGCTGTGATCCGTAACCGAAAGCGCAGGGTTGGGGTAACCGCGTAGCGCTCAATCTCCACACCGTCTAGGGCAAAGGCTAGTTCAGGCATGAAGGGCCTCGTCCCGGTCGAAATAGTGTTCGATTTCTTCCCAAACCTTGGGACCGCCTGACAGCCCATGCCACTCCTTGCGCAGCGTTCCGGCCAGCGAAAAACAATGGTCTATGGAAAGCCTCCACGCATCACGCCGTCCGTGCACCCGGTTGATGGCGAGCGCTTCCACTTCCGGCGCCAAATCGCGAAGAAGCGGGTTCGCCTCCGTCAAATCGGTCCACGCCTCCCTATTGGTTTCAGCCTGGATAATACCGGCAGGGCCAGGATAGAGCGCGACTAGGCCATCGCTTCTTCGCACCAGAAACGCGAGATCAATGGGAATTTGGAAGGCATCCCATTGGCCATCACTCAGAGCGAAATCCGTCAGCTTGTCCTTGCGGGAATTGACCGGCAGAAAGCCTTCCTCCGGCGTGCCATAGCGCTCGCTGCAAGCGCCGCAGGCGCAGCGCACTTGGCCAACCCGTGTTTCCAACAGATGGCTGTGCTGGGAGGCTAGCCTGGCGCGGCAGAGCTCGCAGCGTTCGGCCGGCGGATAGACGAAACGGCGCAGTGCGAAGACCGCCCGCATGCCATCCGTGGTTTGGAGGCCCACATGCATGAGGCTATCCCGCAGCCGCAGCGCGGGGCGGCGCCGTCATTGTCACGCCCGCCGCAACCTCGCGATCGATGGCGATGTCATCCAGATCCGGTGCGGCATCCAGCAAAACACGGCCTATCTCTGGGCACAGACTGTCGAAGTCTCCTACGCCAGGATCCATCGTGACTCGTGCGATTCCCTCAGACACCGACGAAACGTGGAGACGCACATTAAACCGCGCTTCCAGCGGCGCAATCGCTGCGCGGATGCGCTCTTCCGCACTGTCCGGGTGTAGACCGTACAACAGCAGAACGGCCCTGATTTGCTCGTCTGCGCCCATATCCTGGTAAAGGTCGCGGCCCTGTGGATCGGCTACCAAGCGCGCGGTGATCTTCGCCAGCGCCAAACCATGCAGATCCAGCACCGCCGCAAACAACTGCTGCGCCGCCTGCCGGGCCGCCGGGTCCTTGACCCGGTCCAGCCCCTGAACGAGCTCTTCGATGCGGCGCAGTGTATCTTCTACTTGGGTGCGCGCGGTCACTTTTGATTCCCATGGCTATGCGCGGCCGCCCCGAACATGGGCTGGTGTAAGGTCTTTAGGGTCTTGCCGTTACCGACATACATATGCACGCCGCATGGCAGGCAGGGGTCGAAGCTGCGCACGGTGCGCATGATATCGATGCCTTTGAAGTTCTCCGGCCCATTTTCCTCGAAGATCGGGCAGCCCTGGACGGCATCTTCATAAGGCCCGGGCGTACCGAACTTGTCGCGCGGCGTCGCGTTCCAAGGCGTTGGTGGATAGGGATGGTAATTGGCGATCTTGCCGTCGCGGATCACCATATGATGGGAGAGGACGCCGCGCACCGCTTCGTGGAAGCCGCAACCGATCGCCTCGTCTGGGACCTTGAACTCGGTCCAGGTCTTGGTGCGGCCACCCTGGACTTCGGCGAAGGCCTTTTCCAGGAAGAACATCGCCATAGAAGCGCAATAGGCCTGAAAGTAAGTGCGAGCGCGATTGCGCTCGATTGTGTTCGACCATTGTGGCACCTGCCATTCCAGGTCCATGGCGGGTTT
>DASYEG010000232.1:0-8406 GCA_036499145.1 Micropepsaceae bacterium
TTGGTGATGGCATAGGGCCCCCAATAGGGGCGGTTCAACCGCGCCACCGCCGAACTCATCATCAGCACCCGCCCCGCATCGGATTGGCGCAGCAGCGGATCGAAATCCCGGATCAGGCGCCAATTGGCGGTAACGTTGATCGCCATGAGATCGTCCCACGTCTTCGGGCTCAGATGCGAGAGCGGCGTCAGCGCGCCCAGGATACCGGCATTCCCGAACAGCGCATCGAGTCGTCCCCAACGTTCATGGATCGCGGCCGCCATGCGGTCGATACCGGCAAAATCCTTCAGATCGAGCGGCACCAGGGTTGCGGTGCCGCCTTCTTTCTTGATGTCGTCGTCGAGTTCTTCCAGCCCCCCCACGGTGCGGGCAACCGCGACGACATGGGCACCGGCTCTGCCCAGCGCCACCGCGACCGCGCGCCCGATTCCGCGCGAGGCGCCGGTCACAAGTACAATGCGGCCTTTCAAGAGGGAGTCGGTTTCACGCATGGATGCCGTTCGCGCTAAACCGTTTCGACCAGCAGCGAGAGCTGGCGACGGGATTCGCTGGAGTCGAGCGGTTCTATCGGATAATCGCCCGAAAAGCAGGCGTCGCAGAATTGGGGCGCGGCGACATTGCGTCTTGCTTCGCCCACCGCACGATACAGCCCATTGATCGAGACGAATGCCAGACTGTCCGCCTTGATGAAGTCGCGCATCCCTTCGAGATCGAGATTGTGCGCGAGCAAATCTTCCTTGTTCGGCGTATCGACGCCATAGAAGCAGGAATGCGTGGTGGGCGGACTGGCGATACGGAAATGCACCTCGGTGGCGCCCGCATCGCGCACCATCTCGACGATCTTCTTCGATGTCGTGCCACGGACGATGGAATCGTCGACCAGCACGATGCGCTTGCCCTTCAGTTCCTCGCGATTGGCGTTGTGCTTCAGCTTGACGCCCAGATGGCGGATACGATCGGTCGGCTCGATAAAGGTGCGTCCGACATAATGATTGCGGATGATTCCGAGATCGAAGGGAATGCCGGAGGCCTGCGAAAAGCCGAGCGCCGCCGGCACTCCGGAATCCGGCACCGGCACAATTATGTCGGCATCTGCGGGGGATTCGTGCGCCAGCTCCATCCCGATGCGTTTTCTCACCTCGTAGACATTACGGCCTTCGACCATGGAATCCGGCCGGGCGAAATAGACATATTCGAAGACGCAGAATCGCCGCTGCTTCGGCGGGAAGGGATGCAGGGATTCGATCCCTTCCGCGGTGATGACGACCATCTCGCCGGGCTCGATATCGCGCACGAACTCCGCTCCGATGATATCGAGCGCACAAGTCTCCGATGCCAATATCCAGGCATCGTCGAGACGGCCCAGCACCAGCGGCCGCACGCCATAGGCATCGCGCACGCCGATCAGCTTTTTCGATGTGAGCGCCACCAGCGAATAGGCGCCCTCGACACGTTTGAGTGCATCGATCAGCTTTTCGACCACGAATTCGTAATGGCTGCGCGCGGCCAGATGGATGATCGCTTCGGTGTCCGACGTCGATTGGAAGATCGCGCCCCCGCGCACCAGATCGCGCCGCAGTACCCGCGCATTGGTGAGATTGCCATTATGGGCGATCGCAAGGCCCCCGCCGGCCAGATCGGCAAACATCGGTTGCACATTGCGGCCGATGGAGCCCCCTGTCGTGGAATAGCGCACATGCCCGATGGCGTTCGTCCCACACAAATTCGCGGTATGGCCATGCTTGCCGAAAGTGTCGCCAACAAGGCCGACATGGCGTTCCGAGATGAACTGCGTGCCGTCAAAGGTGACGATGCCCGCCGCTTCCTGGCCGCGATGCTGGAGCGCGTGCAGGCCGAGCGCGGTCAGCGCGCCGGCGCCTTCATGACCGAAAACGCCGAAAACACCGCATTCCTCGTGCAATTTGTCGTCGAACGGTGTGGTCATTGCGAGGAGCTGTCGTTCTCTGGCTTGCCGTGGAGCAGTCTGTCTAGCGTGCTGCGTCCACGCGCGCCATAGCCCGAGGCGCTGTTTCCGCTTGAGAGGTTCGTGCCGCCCGATGGCACAAGCTCGCGCAACATTTCACTGGTGTTGCGGATCACGGGAAACAGCCGCGCCTTGGTCAATATGTCGGGTTGGTTCTTCAGCGGCACCAGCGCCGCGAACGCGATATAGGCAACCCCGACGATCACCAATCCGCGGCAGACGCCGAACACCAGGCCCAGCACGTGATCAACGGGGCTGACCACCGAACCCTTCACCTTGGCCGAGAGCCAGCGGCTGAAAATCGCGAGCGGAACGAATACCAGGATGAAGATGCCCAAAAGGACGAGAAACCTCTCCAGCCAGGGCGGCGCAATCATGTTGTGCAGAAGCGGCTGGACAAAAGGCGTAAGGCGGAACGCCAGATAGCCGCCCGCGATCCATGCGAGGATGGCAAAAGTCTCATGGATCAATCCGCGGGCGGTCGCGAAAATCGCCGACAGAAGCACCACGGCGATAACCACGAAATCGATGGCCGTCAGCGATAGTGCGCTCATGATTCGCAAGCCTCTCCGGCGGAGATTACCACTTTTGCGCAGGTCTCAGGCTCGGCCACCCCCTCCCCCCAACTTTTTGCCGTCCTGGCGGGATTTTTTCGAGGGATTTCCTGCCGATTTACGGTCATTGCGACAGAAAATTCCGGTGCAATTTCGGTGCAATTGGGTGCATTTGCGCATCATGCGGACCTTGGCCGGTCATCGGCTCCTCCAACATGGGGTCTTCCGGCATCGTTTTCATCGGGGGCGCTGTTCGCCCCCTACCAAATGGACCAGGTCGGCCACGTCCGCGATCGGCTCCAGCGCGAGGCCTGCCGCGCCCGCTTTGGTCCCCGCCGGCACCAGTGCGCGGCCAAACCCAAGCTTCGCCGCCTCTCTCAGCCGGGCTTCCGCATGCGGCGTGGGACGCACATCGCCCGAAAGCGCGATCTCGCCGAACACCACGCAATCCTTCGGCAAAGGCCGCCCGGTGAAGGAGGAAATCAACGCCGCCGCCGCCGCCAGATCGGCCGCGGGCTCCGCGATCTTCAAACCGCCAGCCACATTCAAATAGACATCCTGCCCCGAGAGTCCGAGGCCGGCGCGGGCATCCAGCACGGCGAGAATCATCGAAAGCCGCCCGGTATCCCAGCCCACCACCGCGCGGCGTGGCGTGCCGTAACCGGAGGGCGCGGTGAGCGCCTGGATTTCCGACAGCAGCGGACGCGTGCCTTCCATGCCGGCGAACACGGCGGCCCCCGGCGCCAGTCCCGAACGGTCGCCCAGGAACAAAGCCGATGGATTGGGCACTTCGGCCAGACCCGTTCCGGTCATCTCGAACACGCCGATTTCATCGGTCGCGCCGAAACGATTTTTCACCGCGCGCAGGATGCGGAAATGATGTCCACGCTCGCCTTCGAAATAGAGCACCGCGTCGACCAGATGCTCGACCGCTTTCGGGCCTGCGATCTGGCCGTCCTTGGTGACGTGCCCGATCAGGATGACCGCCACGCCGCTCGCCTTGGCATAGCGTACGAGATCATGCGTGGCGGTGCGCACCTGCGCGATTGTTCCGGGAGCCGCTTCGAGCGCCGACGTCCAGACGGTCTGGATGGAATCGATCACCAGGATGTCCGGCGGCGAAGCGGTGGCAATCGTCGCCAGGATATCCTCGACGCAGGTGGCAGCGCCGAGCTGCACGGGCGCGTCCGAGAGACCCATGCGCGCGGCGCGCAGACGCACCTGCGCGAGCGCCTCTTCGCCCGAGATATAGACGGCGGATTTTTTCGTCCCCGCATAGGCGGCGAGAACCTGCATCACCAGCGTGGACTTTCCGACGCCAGGATCGCCGCCCAAGAGCAGCGCGGAGCCCGGCACCAGGCCGCCGCCAGCCACGCGATCGAATTCGGCGATTCGGGTGAGGCGGCGCACCGGTTCTTCGCCGACCGTGGAAAGCCCTTCGAGCGCGAAGGCGCGGCCCTTGCCGATCCGCCGCGCCGATGCGCCCGCGGGCGGGGCCGCCTGTTCTTCCACCAGCGTGTTCCATGCGCCGCAATCATCGCAGCGGCCGGACCATTTGGGGTGCGCCGTGCCGCAGGATTGGCAGACGAAGGCAGGAGCGGCGCGCGCCATCTAGCGGCGGACTTCCATCTGGATCGGACCTTTCGCCGAACCATGGATAAATTGATCCACGTAAGGATTGCCGCTGTTGTCGATATCCTGGGTCGCACCGTCCCAGATGATCTTGCCCTTGTAGAGCATGGCGATGCGGTTCGAGATCTTGCGCGCGCTCGCCATGTCATGGGTGATGGACAGCGCGGTCACTTTGAGATCGCGCACGGTCGTTGCGATCAGATCGTTGATGACATCGGCCATGATGGGATCAAGGCCCGTGGTCGGCTCGTCGAAGAAGATGATCGCCGGATCGGCCGCGATGGCGCGCGCGAGCCCGACGCGCTTTTGCATGCCCCCCGACAGTTCCGCCGGCGACAGATCGGCGACTTCGGGGCCGAGGCCGACCTTCGCCAGTTTCTCGACGGCGATGTCACGGGCGCGCCTGCGATCGATTCCACGGCCCTGGATCAGGCCGAAGGCGACGTTCTCCCACACCGGCAGGCTGTCGAAGAGCGCGCCGCCCTGAAACAGCATGCCGAATTGTCGCAAATAGGCATCGCGCTTGGCGCCGCGCAGACGCGTGACTTCCTCACCATCGACCCGGATCGAGCCCACATCGGGACGGATGATGCCGAGCACGCATTTGATGGTGACCGATTTGCCGCTGCCCGATCCGCCGATCACGACCAGCGAATCGCCGGCATTGATGGTGAGATCGATCCCGTCGAGCACGATCTTTGGACCGAAGCGCTTCTTCACGCCTTTGAGTTCGATTTTTGGGACGGGGTTCATCGCAAAAGACTCAATGGGTGAAGAAGACGGACGTCATGATGTAATTCGCGGCGAGGATCAGGATGGACGCCGACACCACGGCATCGGTGGTCGCGGCGCCGACGCCTTGCGCGCCGCCCTTGGAATGAAAGCCGTTGTAACAGCCCATCAGCGCGATGATGAAGCCGAACACCGCCGCCTTGATGAGACCCGACACCACGTCTTCCTGGGTGACGAAATTCGCGGTGTTCTTCAGATAGACCGCGCCGTTGAAATTCAGGCTGTCGGTCGCGACGATATAGCCGCCATACACGCCGATCGCATCGGCGATGGCCACCAATATGGGCATGCTGATGACGGCCGCGATGAGCCGGGGCGTGACGAGATATTTCACCGGATTGGTGGAAAGCGTGGTCAGCGCGTCGATCTGTTCGGTGACGCGCATGGTGCCGATCTCGGCCGCGATGGCGGCCGCCACGCGCCCCGCCACCATCAGCCCCGCGATCACCGGCCCCAGCTCACGCGTGATGCCGAGCACGACGATCTGCGGCACGAAGGATTCCGCGCCGTAGCGATTGCCGCCGACATAGATCTGCAGGCACAGCACCGCCCCCGTGAAAAAGGCCGTAAGCCCCACCACGGGCAGCGAGAAATAGCCGATGCGCAGCATCTGCTGTCCGATCAAGCCCCAGAAGATCGGCGGCCGCACGCAATGCGACAGCGCTTCACCCGTGAAGACCGCAAGCCGGCCCGTGGCGCCGAGAAAGGCGAGGAAGACGCGCCCGATAGCGGCAAAGACATTGAATTTATTCATCCACATAGATCCGGCGGGCGCGCGGCGAAATCGCGGTGAGCACCTCATGCGTGATGGTGCCCGCCGCTTCGGCCACCTCCTCCAGCGTGACGACATCGCCCATGAATTCCACCACAGCTCCCCGGGCGCGCGCGGCTTCGGGCACATCCGTCACATCCAGCGCAAGCAAATCCATCGACATCCGTCCCGCGAAAGGCACGCGTATCCCGTCAATCGCCGCGTGACCCTTAAGGCTCCGGGCGCGGATGAGGCCGTCGGCATAGCCCGAGGCCACCGTCGCCAGGGCGCTGGGCCGCATCGCCGTGAAGGTGGCGGCGTAGCCCACCGTTTCGCCCGCGTCGATGTGGCGAATCTGCAGCACCTGCCCTGTAAGACTTGCAACCGTACGGAAAGGATTGGGGCGCGAGGGCATGGGATTGCCGCCGTAGATGGCGAGGCCGGGGCGTACCAGGTCAAAATGGAAATCGCGTCCGAGTTCGATCCCCGCCGATGCCGCAAGACTTGCCGGAGCGGGCGGCAGGGCGGCAAGGCCGGCGCGAAAACGCGCAAGCTGCGTCCAGTTCATTTCGGCGTCCGGCTCATCGGCACGGGCCAGATGACTCATCACCAGCACCAGATTGATTCCCACCAGCGCTTCGCGAATGCGCGCGGCCAATTGGGAAAGCTCGCCATGCGAAAGACCCGACCGGTTCATGCCGGTATCGATGTGAAGGGCGGCATCGAGCTCGCGCCGTTCGCTCTTGGCGCGCGCCGACCATTCGGCGATTTCATCCAAGGAGTTCAGCACGGGCGTCAGCCGGTTCGTCACCAGAGCGGGCGCGGCACCCGGCGCCACGCCGTCCAGCACGAAGATGCGGGCGGATGGGATGAGGGTGCGCGCCTCGATACCCTCTTCCAGCCGGGCGACGAAAAACGTATCCGCCCCCGCATTCAGAAGCGTGTGCGCAACCGGGCCGATGCCCATGCCGTAGGCATTGGCCTTCACCACAGGGGCTGCGGCGGCCGATGCCGCACGGCGCAACACCTCGCGGTAATTGGCGGCGATCGCGCCCAGCCGCACGGTCAGATGCGCGGCGGCGTGATCGGACGCATACGCCGATTCGGGTGCCGGTTTGTTCATGCCCCGAGAGAACGACAGCCGCCCCGGCTAGTCAAATCGGGGCCCTGTTCCGGTGGAGGTTGCGGGGCCGCGTTTGCGAAACTCCACAATGTCCAATCTCGTTGTATCGGCAGTTTCGTCTGCAGGAGAGGAGCGGTTCTTCCGAATGGCCGATAAATCCGTACTGATTTCGGGAATAGGGATCGCCGGACCAACCCTCGCCTTCTGGCTGCACAGGGCTGGGTTCAAACCGACGTTGATCGAGCGGTCGCCCAGGCTGCGGACCGGGGGTTATGTCATCGACTTCTGGGGGCTTGGTTATGAAATCGCCGAGCGCATGGGATTGATCGAGGACATTCATCGCGCCGGCTATCACATGCGCGAGCTCAGGATTGTCGATGATCGAGGCGAGCGCGTGGCGGGCTTCGGGCCCAAGGTCTTCGGAGAGTTGACCGGGGGACGCTATGTCACGCTCGGCCGCAGCGATCTTTCGCGATTGCTGTACGAGAAGGCCAAAGACATGACAGAGGTCATTTTCGGCGATGAGATTGCCGGCCTTCAGGAACAGGCCGATGGCATGCGGGTCCGGTTCAAGCACGGAGCCGAACGCCGGTTCGATCTTGTGATGGGCGCCGATGGATTACATTCGGATGTCCGCAGACTCGCATTCGGGTCCGATGATCGATTCGAAAAACAGCTCGGCTATGCCGTCGCGGCCTTCGAGGTCCAGGGGTATCGCCCGTACGATGAGGAGATATACGTGATGTACGGGCAGCCGGGCCTGATGCTCGGCCGCTTTGCCATGCATGACGACCGCACGCTGTTCTTGTTTGTGTTTACGACCGGCAGCGATTCGCTTCCGGCAACGCTCGAGGCGCAGAAGGCGATGCTGCGGCAACGCTATCGCGGGGGAAAGTGGGAATGCTCCCGCATCCTGAGCGAATTGGATCGCACGCGCGAACTTTATATCGACGCCGTCAGTCAGATCAGGATGGAAAGCTGGTCGCGCGGCCGCGTTGCCCTCACAGGGGATGCCGCGTTCTGCGTGTCTCTGCTGGCCGGCCAGGGCTCGGCCCTTGCCATGATTTCCGCCTATGTGCTGGCGGGTGAACTCGCCAGCGGCGATGGAGGGTACGCTCAGGCATTCGTAAGATATCAAGCGATTCTGCAAGACTATATCGGCACGAAACAGCGCGGTGCCGAGCGTCTTGCACCCGTCTTTGCGCCAAGGACCCAATGGGGTTTGAACTTCCGCAATCTGGTGATCAAGACATTCGCAATTCCGGGCTTGGCGAAGTTTGTGGCGGGCCGGGATATCATCGACACATTGCGCCTTCCCGACTACCGCTGGCCCGTGCTCGAAAACGAGGCCAGCTAGTCCGCGCCAAAAGCCGGCCCGGGATGCCCCCCCAGTCCTGCCAGCAGTGCCTGCGAGCGGTGCTGGTGCCGTGACTAGGGTCTGTACCCACATAGATCGTTGAAAATTTTGACGAACAGTGATTCACCGTGATGGGAGGTGGATCATGCGATTTGATTTATCCGATGAGGAATGGACGCTCCTTGAACCGTTGATGCCGAAGAGCCGCAAGAG
>DASYEG010000233.1:0-1786 GCA_036499145.1 Micropepsaceae bacterium
CGACCCCCATAATGTCGGCGCTATTCTCAGAACCGCCGCCGCGTTCGGGGTCAGCGCAGTCGTCGTGCAGGACCGGCACGCCCCGCCCCAATCGGGAACTCTCGCCAAAGCCGCCTCCGGCGCCTTGGAAATCGTGCCCTATGTCGAAGTGGTGAACATCGCACGAGCGCTGGATCGGCTTGCCGAAGCAGGTTTCTGGCGGGTCGCGCTGGCGGGCGATGGCGACCAGCCCCTCGCCGCCGCTACCACTGGCGGCGATATCGCGCTGGTGGTGGGTTCGGAGGGTGACGGTATCCGCCGTCTGGTGCGGGAGCATTGCGACACTGTCGCCGTTATCGCGATCGACAAGGCCATGGAGAGCTTGAACGTCTCCAACGCCGCCGCCGTCGCCTTGTACGAAATTCGCCGCGGCTAAGACGGCGCCCCGCGCGGAACCATCCATCCGCCCGCCGGTTATCACCCCGATATCTTCGGGAGAATTTACATGCGCTCAGTTTTGCTTTGGGCGATCGGCATTCCCCTGCCCGTCATCATCATTCTGTGGCTCGTTACGGGACACGCCTGATTTCCCCTCAATAGAGCTGCGCCATGGTGTGCACGCCCGAAACATCCTCGACATCGATCAATACGCGATAGCCTTCGGTCATCGTCAGCGCGCCGGCCGCGTCTCGCATCAATGCGCCCCGATTGCTCATCGTGCCTGATCCTTCATCATAGGCGAAGCGCGGCACCTGCCCCCCATAATCGCGGCGGACCAGCTCGAAGAGCTGCTTCGCGTGGGCACGCGAAATATGGATGCATCCCGCACTGGCGCGCTTTCCCAATTTCGCAGCACCACCACCAGCCGTGCCATGAATGGCGACGCCGGTGAGATTGCCGCGCTGCTCCCAATTGAAGAACATCGCGTAGGGCATCGCGCCATTCCAGGCCCGCGATTGATACTGGGAATACATCCGTTTCGGATCGAGCTGATAAAAGCCACTGGGTGTGGCGGTAAACGTCCGTCTGCCCTGCGGCGAGATTTCATATCGTTCGCGGCCCGTTGACGCCGCCCAATCATAGATCAGAGCGAGGCGGCCATCTTTTTCCTTCCGGAAAACATAGAAGCGCTGCGCCGCCGTGCCACGCGCCCCTTTGCCGACGAACAGAAACAGATCGAAATTTTCGCGCAAATCCCGCGTCAGGCTTTGCTCCAGCCGCGCGCGTACCTGCATACGCTCCGGTGTCTCGGCAAGATTGCCGCCTTCGAGGGAGGCCGCGTCTGCCGCATCGTCTTCCAGAATCTGAAATTGCGGCAGATCAGGCGCGATGAACAAAGGTTCGGCCATTTGCGGCGCCGGCACGTCGGCCAACCGAACCGGCGCGCGCGGCGGCACCCCGGCTTTGGCATAAGTGCGCATATCGTTTGGATCAGGCGCCGGCAAAGCAAGAACCACATGCGGCTTCGGCGGATCGAAGATTTTCTCGTCCAGTGCACGCGCGAGTATCAGAACCGGACGCAACAGATCGTCACGGATCCGGTCCGCTGCGGCCGCGCTGGCCTTGTCCATCACATCGTGCAGGCGAGCCCGATCCGCCGTTGCCAGGGCGAGCGCAAGAAAAGTCGCCATGGCGAAGTAGCAAATTCCCAGAATACGCAAACTGAACATAACCGCCGGAAGAGTGGGTTCCGGCTTTTATAGCCAAGCGGGGCAAAACTGTCTCGTTTTGAGACGGTTCGGTTAATGCCGCCGGGCGGACGTCTGAGACCTTGAAGCTAGGAGGCCGAGAATTTCCCGGATTTGGC
>DASYEG010000234.1:0-8350 GCA_036499145.1 Micropepsaceae bacterium
TACACGCGGCCCAAGACGCTGGACGAGATGATCGATCATTCCATCGGGCGGATGCTCGATCTCTTCGGCATCGACATGGGCACGGTGCATCGCTGGAAGGAACCGGCGATTCCCGACCCCAGCGGCATGCCGAAGAAGCGCGGCAAGACCACCGAAGTCTGACAGGAATAGAAAAAATGGACGACAAGGAACGCTTTGACGGCGGCATGAAGATCCGGCGCGAGGTGCTGGGGGCGGAGTATGTCGACCGCGGCATGGCGGGGGCCGATGATTTCATGATGGCGATGCAGGATCTCACCACGCGCTATTGCTGGGGCGATATCTGGTCGCGCCCAGGCCTCGACCGCAAGACGCGCTCGATGCTCAATCTCGCGATGATTTCGGCGTTGAACCGGCCGCACGAATTGAAGGTGCATGTGAAAGGCGCGCTGACCAACGGCGTCACCAAGGACGAGATCAAGGAAATCCTTCTGCAGGTGGCGATCTATGCCGGCGTGCCGGCGGGCATGGACTCGTTTCGCATCGCGAACGAAGCCTTCAAGGAAGCCGAGAAGTAACCGGCTTTATCCCGCGGCGGCTTTTTGCATTTCGGCGAGGTCGAGCTTGGTCATCGTCATGACCGCGGCCATGACACGATTGGTGCGCGCCTGATCGCCACCCAGAAGATCGCCCAATTGCGCAGGGGCCACCTGCCATGACAGGCCGTATTTGTCCTTGAGCCAGCCGCAGACATTGGTCTTGCCACCCGCCGACAGTTTCTCCCAGAACATGTCGATTTCGGCTTGGGTCTCGCATTTGACCATGAGCGAGATCGCTTCCGTGAATTTGAAATTTGGCCCGCCGTTCAGCGCCATGAAATCCACGCCGTCGAGCTGGAAGTTCACCACCATCACCGAGCCCTTCGGCCCCGGGCCGGCATCGCCATAACGCGAGATCGCAATGATCTTGGAATTCTTGAAGATCGAGACATAGAAATTCGCGGCCTCTTCGGCCTCTTTGTCGAACCACAGGAATGTGCTGATCTTCTGCACGGGTTTTCTCCTTTTAATCGCCAGTGGAATTGCGGGCGATAACGGCCTTGCCGCGGACCAGTTCCGCGATTTCTTCCGGTGACAAATCCAGGACATCCTTCAGCACGGCTGCCGTATCGGCGCCGAGCGCGCGGGGATAGTTTTTCTCTTCCGGCGCCGCATCCTTGAATTTCATCGGATTGCCGGTGACGCGCGCGGCGCGGCCATCGCGGCTTGCCAGTTCCAGCACCATGTTGCGGTGATTGATTTGCGGGTCCGCGACCACACGGTCGAGCGTATTGACCACGCCCACCGGTATTTCCTCGCGTTCCAGAATCGGAATCCATTCATCGGCATCGCGCGCGCGGAATGCCTCTTCCAGCATCGGCCAGAGCGCGTGTTTGTTTGCGAGGCGTTCCCTGTTCGTGGTGAAACGGGGATCGGCAAGCCATTCTTCGTGGCCCAACGCGCGCGTCAATCCCTGCCACATCCGTTCGGTATTGGCGGTGATGACGATATGGATGCCGTCCTTCGCTTCGAAGCTGCGATAGGTCGGAATGGATTCATGTCCGCGTCCCTGACGGCCCGGCACGATTCCCGAATGCATGTGATAGGCGGCCTGATAGCACAGCATTGCGGCCTGACAATCGAGCATGGAAATATCGATGGTGTCGCCGAGGCCCGTGCGATGGCGCCGGTTCAGCGCGGCAAGGGTGGCGACGCTCGCATAGAGACCCGCCGCGAGATCGCCGATGGGGATGCCGGCCCTCACCGGTGCGCCGCCGGTCTCGCCGGTCAGACTCATGCCACCCGAAAGCGCCTGCACGATCATGTCATAGGCGGGTTTGTTGCGGTATGGCCCGTCCTGGCCGAAGCCGGAAATCGAGCACCAGATCAGCGCGGGCTTTTGCGCGCGCAGCGCATCGACCGATAGTCCCAGGCGATCCAGCACGCCGGGGCGGAAATTCTCCATTACGATGTCTGAGGCGAGCGCCAGGCGTTTGACCAGGTCGCGGCCGGCATCCATCTTCATGTCGACGGCGACACAGCGTTTGTTGCGATTGATGCAGAGATAATAGACGCTGTCCTCGCCCACGAAATGCGGCGGCACCACGCGGATGGGATCGCCTTGCGGCGGCTCCAGCTTGATGATGTCCGCGCCGAGATCGGCGAACATCTGTGTCGCATAAGGCCCGGAGAGAAACTGCGTCAGGTCGAGAACGCGCACTCCCGAAAGCGGCCGGTCCTTGGCGTCACTCCCGGCCATGCCTGTCTACCGCTGGAAAATATGGATCGAGCAGGCGCCGTGATCGAAGCCCGAAATGCCGCCGCCCGTTGCATGGCTGAGCCCGACTTTCGCTCCCTCGACCTGACGCGGCCCCGCTTCGCCCCGCAATTGGCGCACGATCTCGACGACTTGGGCAGCGCCCGTCGCGCCCACGGGATGGCCCTTGGCGAGGAGCCCGCCGGAAGGATTGACCGGAATGCGGCCGCCGATTTTCGTGGCACCGCTTTCCAAAAGTGCCGTTCCCTGCCCACGCGGACAGAACCCGAACGCCTCATAATAGAGAAGTTCCGCAATCGAAAACGCGTCATGCACTTCGGCGACGTCGATATCCTCTGGCCCCAGCCCCGCTTGCTCGAAGGTCTCCGCGGCACCGCGCACCGTGATCTCAGGGCTCGTCATGTCGCGAAATCCCGCCATGAATTTGCCGCTGGTCAAATGCGAAGCGCGCACCTGGATGGGATCGTTGCGGAATTGCCGCGCCATTTTGCCGGAGGCCAGAATAATCGCCGCCGCGCCATCTCCGGTAGGGCAGCATTGCAGCAGCGTGAATGGATCGGCGATCATGCGCGAGGCCAGAACCTCGGCAATTGTCACGTCTTTTCGCATCTGCGCATCGGGATTGAGCGTGCCGTTGGCGCGATTTTTCACTGAAATGCCGGCGATTTTCTCCGCGCTCACGCCGTAATCATGCATGTAGCGTTGCGCGCGCATGGCATAGAGTGCGGGCATGGAAAGTCCGAGCCGGACCTCCCAATCGTCTTCGTCCAGAGGCAGCGTGCCGCCGCCGAATTTGGTCAGTTTCTCGACACCGATGACGAGCGCCACATCACAGGCACCCGCGCTGACCGCGATCACCGCTTGCGCCAGTGCGCCCGAACTGGACGAACAGGCGTTCTCCACATTGACGATGGGAATGCCGGCAAGACCGATGCGTCCCATGATGCGCTGACCCACCATGGCGCCGCCGCGCGCGGTGCCGGAATAGACCGCCTGGATGCGTTTGGGATCGATGTTTGCATCCAGAATCGCGGCTTTGACGGCCGGCCAACCGAGATCGGCGATGTTCTTCTCAGGATATTTACCGAATGGGATCATGCCGACCCCGATCACGGAAACGCCCGTCATGCCGCGCTCCTTTTGAATACGAAGGACCGGATGGGCCCGTTCTCGTCTTCGCCGACGATGCCCATTGCGACCTCGACCGCATCGCCGATCGCCAGATCGCCCTGGAGATGCGTGAACACGCGCGGGCCATTGGGCAGATCGACATAGCCGATGCACATCGGTATTTTCCACTTCTTGGCGGCCACATGCACGGTGCTGAAGGCGTAGAGCGTACCTGTGCACGGCATGGCTTTGGGCTGGATCGCCTCGCTCATGCACACACAGCAGACAGGTGCGCGCGGGAAGGTCTGATTGCCGCAATCGCTGCATGCACCGCCGATCAGGATCGCCCGGCCGTCGGCAGCCAGCGCGACGGCATCGCTGCACAGAAGCGTGCTGCCCGGTTGTTCCAATGCGCTAACCGTCATGATGCTCAGCCCAAACGGCTTTCTTCTTTCCTGTACAACGGATTTGCGTTGCCCGTAAATGCGGGGAAGGCCGAAGGCATAGCGAGGAGGGGAGGGGCGTGAGCGGAAAATCCATCGGCGCGCGCGTGTTGCGGACCGAGGATGCGCGGCTGCTTACCGGGCGTGGCGAATTCGTCGATGATATCCGTCTGCCCGGAATGTTGCACGTCGCCTTCGTGCGGGCGAGCCATGCGCATGCGCGCATCATAAACGTGGACGCCACGGCAGCGCTGACAATGCCAGGCGTGCATGCAGTGTTCACCGCCGCCGACATGAATCACGCCCTTCAGACCACGCGGCTGCCCATGCTGGTGCCCAATCCCTATTCTAAACTCTCGCGCACGCAATTCGCACTGGCACGCAGCGAGGTTTGCTATGTGGGCGAGGCAATCGCCATCGTGATCGCCGATACGCGCTATCGGGCCGAAGACGCAGCCGCGATGGTGGCGGTCGAGTACGAGTCCTTGCCCGCGATCGGCGATTGCCGGGAGGCGGTCAAAGCAGATGCCCCGCGCGCGCATCTGGATGCAACCGACAACAAAGCGGCGGCCTTCAAAACCGCCTATGGCGATGCCGCCGCCGCCTTCGCCGGGGCCGCCCATATTTATAAGGAGGCGCTGTGGCATCATCGCGGCTGCGGCCATGCTCTCGAATGCCGCGGCGTGCTCGCCGATGTTGCACGCGACGGCGCGCTGACGCTGTGGTCGTCCACCCAGACGCCGCATCTCGAAAAGCGCGTGCTGGCGCAGCTCCTGGAGCGCAACCCCGAAAGCATCCGCGTCATCGCGCCCGATGTCGGCGGCGGCTTCGGCCCCAAGGCGATCACTTACGGCGAGGATGCGGCGGTCGCGGCGGCGGCGCTGCGGCTCCAACGCCCGGTGAAATGGATCGAAGACCGCCGCGAGCATTTCCTCTCCACCACGCAGGAACGCGACCAATATTGGGACATCGAAATCGCGCTCGATGCCGATGCGAAATTGCTGGGCGTGCGCGGCACCATGCTGCACGACACCGGCGCGTACCTGCCCTGGGGCGTGGTGATGCCTTACATCTCCGCGACCACGGTACCCGGGCCCTATGTGCTTCCGGCCTATGAGCTGGAGGTCACCGTCGCCTATACCAACAAGGTTCCAACGACGCCGGTGCGGGGCGCGGGCCGGCCGCAAGCCGTCTTTGCGATGGAGCGTCTGATGGACCGCGCCGCGCGTGAGCTGCATCTGGACGGGAACGAAATCCGCCGCCGCAATTTGATCCCGCCGAACCGGATGCCCTATGCGGTCGGCCTTATTTTCCGCGACGGGAAGCCCGTGATCTATGACAGCGGCGATTATCCGGCCGCACAGGATCACGCGTTGGCGCTCTCGGCCTATGATGATTTTCCGCGCCGCCAGAACGAGGCGCGCGAACGGGGCCGTTATATCGGCATCGGCATCGGCTCCTATGTCGAAGGCACAGGCCTCGGTCCGTTTGAAGGTGTTACCGTGCGCGTGCTCGACGACGGCAGCGTTCAGGTCGCATCGGGGGCGGCGCCGCAGGGGCAGGGGCACCAGACGCTGCTCCAGCAGATCGTGGCGGATCAGCTCGGCGTCGCAATGGAAAACATCCGCGTCACGGTGGGCGACACGGGGGCAATCGCGATGGGCATCGGCACGTTCGCCAGCCGCATCACGGCGAATGCGGGACCATCGGCGTTTATTGCCGGGCAGGCGGTGCGCAAGAAGATCCTCGATCTGGCGGCGCGCGTGCTCGATGCCGATGTCGCGGATTTGCATATCGAAGATAGCCGCGTCGAAGTGAAGTCGGGCAACCGGCGCGTGGTTTCCTTCGCCGATCTTGCCCGGATGGCGCAAGGCTTCCCCGGCTTTTCCTTTGCGCCGGGCGAGACGCCGGGCCTCGAACACACCGCCTATTTCACGCCGCCGCGCGCCGCCTATTGCAACGGCACCCATGTGGCCGAAGTGGAAGTCGACATCGAAACCTGACGTGTGCGCATTCTGAAATACAGCGTCGCGCATGATAGCGGCACGCTGATCAATCCTCTGATCGTGGACGGGCAGATTCAGGGCGGCGTCGCGCATGGCATCGGCAACGCGCTGCTGGAATTCATGGCTTATGATTCCAACGCGCAGCCGCTGACCACCAGTTTTGCCGATTATCTGCTCCCCGGGGCCTGCGACGTGCCGGGGATCGACGCGGTGCATTTGGAAACGCCGTCGCCGCTCAATCCGCTGGGCGTGAAGGGCGCGGGCGAGGGCGGCACGATTCCCGCCGCCGCCGCCCTCATCGCGGCCATCGAGAATGCGCTTTCGCCATTCGGTGTGCGGCTGACGGAATCGCCGATCACGCCTGCGCGTATCGTCGCCCTCTTACGGCAAAACAGAGGTTCTGCATCTCTGATGCGGCAAGAGCTTGACGCGAAATCCGAGCTTCAAATTCGACGGACAATCCCATAATGCCGTATGGTCCAGGACACCGCGGTCAAGAGGAAGTCAGGGGTGAAACGATGAGGATCACGAGACGGGAATTCGGTGCGCTTTCGGGGGCAGTATTGGCGGCGGGCGCGTTTTCGGCCCAGGCCGATGCGGGTGAGGCCGCGGCCATGCCGCCCGGCGCGGTGGATTGCCACAATCACGTCATGGGGGCGAGCGCCAAATATCCCTATGCCGCGGAGCGCACCTACACGCCGCCGGAAGCCCCCGTTGCCGCGCTGAAAGCGCTGCGGGCCGAGATCGGCACGGCGCGCAATGTTCTGGTGACGCCGAGCGTCTACGGCACGGACAATCGCTGCATGGTGGACGCGCTGGCCGAACTCGCAGGGACGGCGCGCGGCATCGCGGTCTTGCCGCTCGATGTGTCCGATGCCGAGCTGCATCGGCTGAACGCGGCGGGCGTGAGAGGTATCCGCATAGCCCTGGGCGGAACCGGCCGCTACGATTCCAAAACCGCGCCCGCAGCCCTCGCGTCTTTCGCCACGCGCTTTGCGCCGCTCGGATGGAATATCGAAATGGTCGGCAATCTCACCGCGCTGATGCCGATGGCGCCGGCGATGGCCGATCTGAAAGTGCCCGTGGTGCTCGATCATTTTGCCGGCGCCAACGGCGGGGACGGGGTCAAGCAGGACGGTTTTGCCGCGCTGTTGGAACTGGTCCGTGGCGGCAACGCCTATGTGAAGCTGTCCGCGCCTTATAACCGGTCCAAGCGCGCGGATTTTTCCGACATGCTGCCGCTTGCGCGCGCGCTTCTCGAAACCCGCCCCGATCGCATGCTGTGGGGCACCAATTGGCCGCATCCCGACCAGATCCCGGGGCGCCCGATCAGCGAGATCACGCCCTATCATGTGGTCGACAACAAAAATCTCGTGCGGCTGTTCGCGGAATGGTGCCCCGATGCCGGCATGCGCAAAACCATCCTGGTCGATACGCCGGTCAGGCTCTACCGCTTCTCGTGACCATGATGGAGGTCCGCAAACTGGGTGCGGCCATGGGCGCGGAGATCCTGGGTGCGGATCTGAACGCGCTCTCATCCGATGATTTCGCCCAAATCCGCGACGCGTTTCATACCCATCAGGTGATCGCCATCCGCGATCAGACCCTTTCGCCCACGGCTCAGATCGATTTCTCGCGGCGTTTCGGCGCGCTCGAAGATCAGCTCAACGCCCATTACACCGTGCCGGATTATCCCGAGGTGCTGGTCCTTTCCAACGATGTCAAGGACGGCAAGCCGATCGGGCTGATCGACGGCGGCGATTTCTGGCACTCGGATTCCTCACACCGCGAATGCCCCAGCATGGCGACCATCCTTTACGCGGTGAAGAATCCGCGTCAGGGCGGCGACACCGAATTCGCCAGCATGTACGCCGCCTATGATTCGCTCGCCCCCGACATGAAGCGTCGCATCGCGCCGCTGAAGGGCATCCACGCGGTCAGCAAGCTCAAGAATAAGCGCGTGACGGTTTCACCCCGCCGGCCTGACGGGAAGGACTTCTACGAGAAACAAAAATCGCTTCCCGATCAGAGTTGGCCCATGGTGCGCACGCACCCGGTCACGGGACGCAAGGCGCTGTATGTCAGCCCGCGCTTCACCATCGGGATCGAGGGCATGGACACCGCTGAGGCCGATGAAATCCTGGATGATCTCTTCGCCCATCAGATCCGGCCCGAATTCGTCTATCGCCATCACTGGCAGAATCGCGATCTGGTGATGTGGGACAATCGCGCGGTGATCCATCAGGCAACCGGCGGTTATGTCTATCCCGATGTCCGCACCATGTATCGCACGGTGGTCGCCGGCGACCGGCCGTTCTGAATTGTGTCAAGCGGTGTTTTGGGCGGTACCCGGCAATAACATTCGCGTCAAGCCTGCCTGCAATCGCATTCCTGTTTAGGGTTCCGAAAGCCCGGGCTGTTACACTGGGTGACATGCCGGACCCGTTTCCCTTGGCTTGGCCGGGCTTTGCCGCTATGTCTCACCCCCCGCAGGGG
>DASYEG010000235.1:0-4395 GCA_036499145.1 Micropepsaceae bacterium
TCCTCTTACGCCAACGGGGCGCGAAGCGATCTCATGTCAGGAGACACAAGATTTTGATTCCTGACAAGGGCACTACACGCAGGCTTGTGAATCAAGCCGTGCATGAGCATGGGAATTCACAGCTTTCCGCGCCGGCGTCCGGCGAGGGGCTTGGCGCGTCGCGATGCGCGTTGCGTTCGCCCGGGCTTGGGTGGCGCGACGCCGAGCTTCATTTCGAGCTGGATCACGCGGGCAGTTAGTCTGTCGTTCTCGGTTCGCGCCTTGGCGGCCATGGCCTTCACCGCGTCGAATTCCTCGCGCGGCACGAAATCGAAATCTGCGATCAGACGCTCGACGCGCGCCCGAATCATGGTCTCCATTTCGGCCCTGAAAGCCTGTGCCGCACCCGCGGCGTTGGTGAAAAAACGCGCCATGCCGTCGAGAACGCGATTGTCGGTCTGCATGCTTCCTATTCCTCAAACGGGATATGCGCCTGGGCCCGCTTCCGATGCAAGCCGGATCGTTCATAAACGTAAACATCCCCGCCCGCGTATCAAGCAGGTGAGGCCAAAACTTGACAGGAACGACGCCTGGCAGGGCCAAGCTTGACAGCAGGCCGCCGCTCGCGCGAGCTAACCAAGACCCGCATTACCCGCAAGCGCCATGATCCACGCCATCCTGACCTATCCGCGCATCGATCCAGTCCTGATCCATATTTATGGCCCGATCAGCATTCGCTGGTATGCACTGTCCTACATCGCGGGTCTGCTGCTCGGCTGGGGATATGTGGTCAGGCTTCTACGCACCCCCAGATTGTGGGCGGGCAGGCCCTTCATGGGCAAGCCACCGGCCACCCCAGACGATATCGGCGATTTGTTCGTCTGGGTGACGCTCGGCGTCATCATCGGCGGGCGGCTGGGCTTTGTACTGCTTTATGGGATGCTCTATTGCGGCTTTGCCGGGCAGGGCGCTCCCGCCTGTGTTGGGCTGCCGGAAGCCTATATAGCCAATCCGCTGAAGATCCTCGCGGCCTGGGAAGGGGGAATGTCCTTCCATGGCGGCTTGATCGGCGTGGTCCTCGCGATTCTCCTGTTCTGCCGCAGCCGGAAATTGCCGCTTCTGGCAATCGCTGACCTGATTGCCGCGGCGACGCCGATCGGCTTGTTCTTTGGACGCATCGCCAATTTCATCAATGGCGAATTATGGGGCAAAATCACGGATGTTCCGTGGGCCATGGTGTTTCCGAACGCGCTGCCGCCCGGCGTGCCGCGCCATCCGAGCCAGATCTATGAAGCGCTGATGGAAGGCATGCTGTTGTTTTTCATCCTACGAATCCTGATCGTGAATTTTCAGGTCCATCGCCGGCCCGGCATGGTGGTGGGATGGTTTCTCACCTTTTATGGGCTGTTTCGTTTCATCGCCGAATTCTTCCGCGACTCTGAATCCAAGCTCTATGGCTGGTTCAGCATGGGCCAGGCCCTCAGCCTGCCGATGTGGGCGGCAGCGTTGCTGTTCTTCTGGTACGCGCTCGGCCCCGTCGAAGCGAAACAGTGAATCCCCTGAAGGAGAAGATCCTCCGGCTGGTGCGCGAGACCGGGCCGATCACGCTTGCGCACTATATGCAGATGGCGCTTCTCGATCCCAAGCATGGTTATTATGTAAAACGCGATCCCTTGGGCCGCGATTTCATCACTGCTCCGGAAGTCAGCCAGATATTCGGCGAGCTGATAGGGCTCAGCTTCGTCCAGGCCTGGGAGGATCGCGGCCGCCCCGAGCGATTTTGTCTCGTGGAGCTTGGCCCCGGGCGCGGCACACTGATGGCCGACCTGTTGCGGGCGGCCGCGAAAGTGCGGCCTGATTTTGCTGCCGCCGCGGACATTGTGCTGGTGGAGGTGAGTCCGGCGCTGCGCGCCGCTCAGGCGCGCGCGCTTCAGGATCACGCGGTGCGATGGGCATCGGCACTGGGCGATGTGCCGGATGACGCGCCGTTGTTTCTCATTGCCAATGAATTCTTCGACGTGCTCCCGGCGCGCCAATTTGTGCGCTCCGCGGAAGGCTGGCATGAGCGTATGATCGCAGAGCGCGACGGCACGCTCACATTCGTGCTGTCCCCCGAAATCGCGGCAAGAACATTGCCGCAGGCCGTTCCCAACCAGGTGTTTGAAATCCAGGACGCCGCAAGCGCGATCGTCGCGGAGATCGCGGCCCGGATCGTGTCGCGCAGTGGCGCCGCTCTCATCATCGATTATGGGCATTTCGCAGGGCTAGGCGATACGTTCCAGGCCGTGAAAGCCCATGAATATTGCGATCCGATGGAAAATCCCGGGGAAGCGGACCTGACCGTGCATGTCGATTTCGCGTCCTTGTTCGAAGCGGCGCGGCATGAAAATGCGCAGGTTCTGGGCCCCATCAACCAAGGAGCATTCCTCGATGCGCTTTGTATCCGCTTGCGGGCGGAGCGCCTCAAATGTGCGGCGCCGGAAAGACGCACGGAAATCGATGCCGCCATTGACCGGCTGACGAACCCGGCGCACATGGGAAGCCTGTTCAAGGTCATGGCGATTTGTGACGGGCGTTCGCCCGGAATGCCGGGTTTTCCATGCTGATCCTCAAGGGCCAAGATCTTTCGGCGCGCAATATCGCGCACGGGTTTTTCGGGCGCCAAGGCGGCGTGTCGGAAGGAATCTACGAATCGCTCAATTGCGGTCCGGGGTCGAGGGATTCGCGCGACGCGGTGATGGAAAACCGCGCCCGCGCCCGCAGTGCCCTGGCTTCCGATGCGCGGTTGGTCACGCTCTATCAGATTCATAGCGCGCAAGCTGTGAGCGTCACGCAGGCATGGGACATTGCCGACAATCCCAAGGCCGATGCCATGGCCACAAATCGTCCCGGAATCATGCTCGGGATTCTTACCGCCGATTGCGCGCCGATCCTGTTGTGCGACCCGGGAGCAGGGGTGATTGGTGCGGCGCATGCCGGCTGGAATGGCGCGCTGTCGGGTGTGACCGATTCGGTCGTTGCCGCCATGGTGGGGCTGGGCGCGGAAACGAGACATATCCGCGCCGCCATCGGTCCCTGCATCGGCCAGGCCGCCTATGAGGTCGGCCCCGAATTCGAGGCGCGCTTTCGCGCAGTCGACCCGGACAATGCGCGTTTCTTCGCCGCTTCGGCCCGCGCGCACCATTGGCAGTTCGATCTTCCGGCCTATGTGGCGCATCGCTTAAGGAATGCCGGCGTGGAATCCGTGGAAATGCTTGGCGCCTGCACCTATGACCGCGAGACGGATTTTTTCTCCTACCGCCGCGCGACCCATCGCAAGGAGACCGATTACGGCCGCCAATTATCGGCCATTATGCTGCGGGATTGAGCCGCGTGATTTGTCCTCTTTGTGGAGGTTTACGCACTCGGTGTGCCTTGCTAGAAGAGCCGGAGGGCGCGTGAGTCACAGAATCGTCATGAGGGTTGGGGTCGTTGCATGAAGCTGCTGGCCGGCAACAGCAATCGTTTGCTCGCCGAAGCGATCGGCCAGTACCTGCACGTTCCGTTCACGAGTGCGATCGTGCGGCGTTTCGCCGACATGGAGGTCTTCGTCGAAATCCAGGAAAATGTCCGCGGCGAGGATATGTTCGTCATCCAATCGACGAGCTTTCCGGCCAACGACAATCTGATGGAATTGCTGGTCATGATCGACGCGCTCAAGCGCTCGTCGGCCAAGCGCATTACCGCGGTGATCCCCTATTTCGGCTATGCGCGCCAGGACCGCAAACCCGGGCCCCGTACGCCGATTTCCGCGAAACTGGTCGCCAATCTCATCACCCAGGCCGGTGCCTCGCGTGTGCTGACGGTCGATCTGCATGCCGGCCAGATCCAGGGATTTTTCGATATCCCGACGGACAATCTCTACGGCCAGCCGGTGATGGTTAAGGACATCCAGGATTATCTCAACGGTGAGCATCTGATGGTGGTGTCACCCGATGTCGGCGGCGTGGTGCGGGCGCGGGCGCTGGCCAAGCGGCTGGGCGCGGACCTCGCCATCGTCGACAAGCGCCGCGAGCGCGCCGGAGAGTCGGAGGTCATGAATATCATCGGCGATGTGTCGAACCGGACCTGCCTTCTGGTCGACGACATCGTGGATTCCGGCGGCACCATCTGCAATGCGGCCGAAGCGTTGCTGGAGGAGGGGGCCAAAGCCGTCTATGCCTATGCCACCCATGGCGTGCTGTCCGGCGGCGCGGTCGCCCGCATCCGCGACTCTAAGCTGAAGTCGCTGGTCATCACCGATTCCATCGCGGCGACCGAGGACATCCGCAAATGCCCGAACATCCGGCGGATCTCCATCGCCACTTTGCTGGGTGAGGCGATCGACCGGATCGCGCATGAGAAATCCGTCTCCAGCCTGTTCGACTGATTTTTCCG
>DASYEG010000236.1:0-2162 GCA_036499145.1 Micropepsaceae bacterium
CGCCATGAAGACACGGTCGCCGTCGAGATCCTCGGCGACGCTCGAATAGTTCCCTGACACAAATTCATCGAGCTTCTTGGGATCGTCATGCGCGATCCAGCGCGCGAGCTGGAATTCGGGCTGCTCAAAGCCGATGTCGAGGCCGTATTCGGCGGCAAGACGCGTCTTCAAGACGTCGAGCTGCAGCGGACCGACCACGCCGACCAGCGCCGGTGCGCCGTCCAGCGGGCGGAACACCTGCACCACGCCCTCTTCCGCCATTTGCTGCAAAGCTTCTTTCAGCTTCTTCGCCTTCATGGGATCGCCGAGCTTCACGCGGCGCAGGATTTCCGGCGCGAAGTTCGGCACGCCGAGAAATGTGATTTCTTCGCCTTCGGTAAAAGTATCGCCAATACGCAAAGTGCCATGATTGGGAATGCCGACGACGTCACCAGGATAAGCTTCGTCCGCCACCGAGCGGTCCTGCGCGAAGAAGAACTGCGGCGCAGACAACGTCATCGGCTTGCCGGTGCGCACCAGCTTCGCCTTCATGCCGCGGCGCAGCTTGCCCGAACACAACCGCGCAAAGGCGATGCGGTCGCGATGGTTCGGATCCATGTTCGCCTGGATCTTGAACACGAAGGCGGTCATGCCGTTTTCCTGCGGCTCGACCTTGCGGGTGTTCGCGGTCTGTGGCCGCGGCGGCGGCGCGAAACTCGCCAACGCATCGAGCAGATCCTTGACGCCAAAATTCTTGATCGCGGATCCGAAATAGACCGGCGTCAGATGTCCTTCGCGAAAGGCTGCGAAGTCGAACGGCCGGCTGGCGTCCTTCACCAGCGCCAGTTCTTCAGCGATGGCCTTCTCGTCGAGCATCGAATTTTTGGCATGCAGCGATGCAAGGTCGAGCGGCTGCGGCACCGCGGCGCGTCCGTCGTCGTTCAACAGCCGCATGTCGCCGGTGGCGATTTCGTACGTACCGGCGAAATCGCGGCCACGGCCGATCGGCCAGTTCATCGGCGTGGTGTCGAGTGCCAAAGTCTTTTCGATCTCGTCCAGCAACTCGAACGGATCGCGAGTCTCGCGATCCATTTTATTGATGAAGGTGATGATCGGGATGTCGCGCAGGCGGCACACTTCGAACAGCTTGAGCGTGCGCGCTTCGATGCCCTTCGCGCCGTCGATCACCATGACCGCGCTATCGACCGCGGTCAGCGTGCGGTAGGTGTCTTCGGAGAAGTCCTCATGGCCCGGCGTGTCGAGCAGATTGAAGACGCGGCTGTCATAGTCGAACGTCATCACGGACGTGACGACGGAAATGCCGCGCTCGCGCTCGATCGCCATCCAGTCCGAACGGGTCGAACGGCGGTCGCGCTTGGCCTTCACCTGTCCGGCGAGATTGATGGCGCCGCCGAACAGCAGCAGCTTTTCGGTCAAAGTCGTCTTGCCGGCGTCAGGGTGCGAAATGATCGCGAAGGTGCGCCGGCGTTCGACCTCGGCGGCCAAGCCGGTGGTAAGACCTGAGGTTTGCGCAGAAGCGGTCGAATCGGGCGCTGAAAGGGCGGTGTCCATGCCGCCGCATGTGGCAGGGAAAACGCCCTATTTCAAGGCTTTTCCCCTGCGCCAAGGGATCAAGGAGGCGCGGGGGAAGCCTTGTCAGGACGCTATCAAGCGGCTTTCGCGCCTGCGTCCACCGGATGGTGCATGCGGGTGCCGACCGCGATCCGGTTCCACACATTGATCGTGCCGATGACGACGATCATCTTGGCGATGTCTTCCTCGGAGAAATGCGCGCGCAACGCTTCGTAGTCCGCGTCCGGCGCGCGGGTCTGCGCCAGCAACGTCAGCGCATCGGTCCAGCCGAGCACGGCGCGCTCGGCCTCGGAATAGACCCGCGCCTCATGCCAGGTGGAGACGAGGTTGATCCACTGCTCGCTCAACCCATCGCGCCGCGCTTCCTTCGAGTGCATGTCGACGCAGTAAGCGCAGCCATTGATGATGGAGGCGCGCAGTTTCATCAAATGGATCAGCCGCCTCGGAAGACCGCTGTTCTGGCAGTACTGCTCCAGAGCCGTGACGGCTTTGGCCGCTTCGGGCGCGACAGCGTAAAAATTGACACGTGTGCTCATGGCATCACTCCTTCATATGGATGTTCGGTTGCGTTCGTTCAGATCGAAAAAGGC
>DASYEG010000237.1:0-4317 GCA_036499145.1 Micropepsaceae bacterium
CTGATCCTGGCGGATTTGCCGGGCTATGGCTATGCGCGCGTCTCCAGGACCGATTCGGAGCGCTGGACGGAACTGATCTTCGCCTATCTGCGGGGGCGCGCCCATTTGCGCCGCGCGGTGCTCCTGATCGATTCACGGCGCGGACCCATGGCGCAGGACATCGACGTCATGGATCTGCTGGACCGTTCGGCCGTCTCCTATCAGATGGTGCTGACCAAGGTGGATAAGCTGAAAGCCGGCGAACACGCGCAGGTGGAGTCGCAGACGGCAGCAGAAGCCCGCCGTCACGGTGCGGCCCATCCGGAATTGATCTCCACCTCGGCGGTCATGGGCGACGGAATTCCGGCTTTGCGCGCTGCTCTTGCGGCTTTGGCAGCCCCTTAACCACGCTTAACCCGAAGTTTTGGTTTTGACGCCGGTGCGCAGGCTCTATAAGCCTTCCGCACGCCGACTTCGGGGGAATTCCCATGAGCGTGCAGGACGACGGCACACGCGAAGGAAATCTGCGCTCGCTCGCGCGCTGGCGCTCCACCGCACGCGTGCTGGTGGAAGCGCTTCCTTTCATTCTGCAATACGACAACACGACCATCGTGGTGAAATATGGCGGGCACGCGATGGAAGGCGGTGTGCCGCGTGAATTTGCTCAGGACATCGTGCTGATGAAGCAGACCGGCATCAATCCGGTCGTGGTGCACGGCGGCGGACCGCAGATCGGCGCCATGCTGAAGCGCCTGAACATCGCCTCATCCTTCGTGGACGGCCTGCGCGTGACCGATGCCGCCGCGATGGAAGTCGTCGAGATGGTGCTTTCCGGCACCATCAACAAGCAGATCGTGGCGGGCATCAATGCCGCGGGCGGGCGCGCGGTCGGCGTCTCCGGCAAGGACGGCAACATGGTGGTCGCCCGCAAGATCGAGCGCATCAAGACCGATCCGAAAACCGGCGAGCGCACGGCGATCGATCTGGGTTATGTGGGCGAACCCGAACGCGTGGACGCCGAGGTCCTGCGCATGATCCTCAATTCCGATCTCATTCCGGTGGTGGCCCCCATCGGCGTCGGTGCCAAGGCGGAGACCTACAATATCAACGCCGATACGGTGGCGGGCGCGGTCGCCGGCGCGATTGCGGCAGAGCGCCTGATCCTTCTCACCGATGTCGAAGGCGTGCTGGATCGCGAGGGCAAGCTGATCCCGCATCTGACGGTCAGCCAGGCGCGCGGGCTTATGCAGGACGGCACGATTTCCGGCGGCATGATCCCGAAGATCGAAACCGCCGTCGACGCGGTGGAAAAGGGCGTCCACGCGGCGGTCATCCTGGACGGACGGATTCCTCATGTCCTGCTGCTCGAACTCTTCACCGAGCACGGCGCCGGCACGCTGATCACGCCGGATTAATTCAACGCGTGGGCACCTGAAAATAGGAAAGGTGCCAGCGCATTTCGTCTTCCGCGAGCGGAAAGGCGACGCCCGCGCGCGCGGGCAGCAATTCGTCGGAGTGCAGCTTCAGCAACAGGGTCTGCATCTTGAACGCGATGCGCATCGACAATCCCGCCTTCCAGGCGAGCGCCGTGATCGCCTTGGCGCTGCGCGAGGACAATATCTTCTCGATCGCCGGTCGCGGGGCACAGGCGAGCAGCGCCAGCGACTCGATCACCGTGTCGCGCTGACCAGCCTCCACGGCTTCTTCGACATAGCGTTCATCGAGCGCGCCGCGGTCGCGGACGGCAAGCACTGCCGCATGGACCTTGTCTTCCTTGGTCTCGGCGGTTTCATCGTCGCGTTCCAGGCGCAGGCGCAGGCAGCGTTTGAAATGCTGTACCGTTTCGTCGTCGAGCCCATGACGCTCCGTGAGCTGGTGCAGCAGCGAAACGCCGACAAAACCCGCGATCCGCCTGAGCGCTCGGAGCGACAAATCGCTGCGTGTCACCAGGGGTCCCTGCCACGCTTCGATGGATTGGGCGTGGCCGATGATGCGCTCCATGGTGTTTTCGCGGATTATCGCATTGGGATTGGCAAGCAAGGCGGCCACCGCGCCGATATCGAGCGAGGCCACAATGACTTCGGACAAGCGTTCGCTGACGCCATGGCGGCGTGCAACCGCTGCCAGGGCGCTTTGGGCGCGCGCGCTCGCGATGATCTCCAGAAGATCGGGATCGGAGAGAAGCGGCGAATATTCCAGTATGGGAACGCTGACGGTTTCTTCGACATCGCCCGCCAGCATCAGGATCACATCCTTGGGCGCACAGGGATGGGATTTGATCTCGGCCGCGAGAATCTTGCGCACGCGGACGAGCTGATCGCTCGCCAAACGGCGGAGCGCATCGAGAGTCAGTTCGCACACCCGCTCGCGTTCGGGAGCCAACAGATCGGGCAGCAGCCGGCCGATCTTATGCGCCAGTTCGGCGCGCACGTCCGGGTCGATGTCCTCGGCCAGAATACGGTTGGCGGCCGCGGGCGTCGCCGGATTGGCCGCAGCGTTGCGGCGGGCCTCAGGCGTGCCGCGCTCGGCGAGGTAATAGAGCATTTCCGGTTCGGCATCGGTGCGCGCGGCGAGTTTGCGTCCGAGCGGGCCCCGGTTGGATTCCAGAACCGCGCGCGCTTCGTCATAGGAAAGCCGCGCCGGCAGCTCCTTGGTGTTCAGCAGGCGTTTCAAAAATCCGATCACCGGAACAATCTCCGCGAATGCACCGGCCACATCTCTCTTCCGGCGGGAGCCAATTTTGCATGAGGCCGCTTAAGGGAGCGCTAACCTGCAGGTCCAATCGCCTGGCGCCTCTTGCCAGAAACGGGGCGCTCGCCCATGTTCGGCCCATCTTTCCCGCACCTCGTTAACGGATGCTACACCATGAATGACAGTGACCTGCAGCAAGCTATCGACGCGGCCTGGGAGGGACGCGACCGGCTTTCCCCCGAATCGCGGGGAGCCGAGCGCGATGCGGTCGAGGCCGCACTCGAAGGCCTCGATTCGGGGCGGCTCCGGGTGGCGGGAAAAACCGGCGGGGAATGGCGCGTCCATCAATGGCTGAAGAAAGCGGTTCTTCTGTCTTTCCGCCTGAACGACATGAGCCCGATAGAGGGCGCAGCCGGCGGCGCCTCCTGGTGGGACAAGGTCGATTCCAAATTCAAGGGCTGGGGCGAAAACCGCTTCCGCGAAGCGGGGTTCCGCGCCGTGCCGGGCGCCATCGTGCGGCGCTCCGCCTATATCGCGAAAAACGTGGTGCTCATGCCGTCCTTCGTCAATGTGGGCGCCCATGTCGGCGAAGCCACCATGATCGACACCTGGGCGACGGTCGGCTCCTGCGCACAGATCGGCAAGCACTGCCACATTTCGGGCGGCACCGGAATTGGCGGGGTGCTGGAGCCGCTGCAGGCGGGACCGGTCATCATCGAAGACAATTGCTTCATCGGCGCGCGGTCCGAAGTGGCCGAAGGCGTGATCGTGGGCGAAGGCTCGGTGCTGGCGATGGGCGTGTTTCTGGGCGCCTCGACCAAGATCATCAACCGCAACAATGGCGATGTGCATTACGGCAAGGTGCCGCCCTATTCGGTGGTGGTGCCGGGCTGTCTGCCCTCGGCCGCCGGTCCGGCATTGTATTGCGCGGTGATCGTGAAGCAGGTCGACGAGCGGACCCGCGCCAAGACCTCGATCAACGAATTGCTCCGCGATTGAGCGCGAGGGCCCAATTGACCCCGGCAGACCGGCGGCCCTAAATCCGCCCATGCCGGCTGACAGAGCCCACCCGTGACCGATCCCGTTTCCCTGGCGCAAGCCCTGATCCGCTGCCCGTCCGTGACGCCCGAAGATTCGGGAGCGCTGGGCGTGCTGGAATCCGCGTTGAAGCCGCTCGGCTTTACCTGCCGCCGTTTGCGCTTCGAGATGCCGGATTCGCCCGCAATCGAGAATCTCTATGCGCGTCTGGGTGCGGCGCGGCCCAATTTCTGTTTCGCCGGTCACACCGATGTGGTGCCCGTGGGTGCTGCCGATGGGTGGCGGCACGATCCCTTCGCGGCCGAGATCGCCGGCGGCATGCTCTATGGGCGCGGCGCCGCCGACATGAAAAGCGCCATCGCCGCCTTCGTTGCGGCCACCGCGCGCCATATCGCGAAAAACGGCGGGCCCAAGGGCTCGATCAGCCTGCTCATCACCGGCGACGAAGAAGGTCCCGCGGTGAACGGCACCGTGAAGGTTCTGGATTGGCTGAAACAGAACGGCGAAGCGCTGGACCATTGCCTGGTCGGCGAACCGACCTCCGCGGCACGCATTGGCGACATGATGAAGATCGGCCGCCGCGGCAGCATGAATTTGCGCGCGAGCGTG
>DASYEG010000238.1:0-2319 GCA_036499145.1 Micropepsaceae bacterium
CACGCCTTGCTCACGCGCTTGCGCTCGGGGCTTCGCGCGCCGCCGTACCGGCGATTGTTCGCACCGGCCACATCTCCGCGGCAAAATCCATCGCCAACGCTCTGATCGCGCAATCCGGCGTACAGGCGGCGCTGTTTGCCGAAGCCGGGCTCACCGGACCTTCCGCGATCCTGGACGATCCAAGGGGCTTGCGCGAATTGTTCGCGCAAGACCGCCTGTCCATCCTGACCGCGCCCATGGCCGGTGACGGCGCGATCATGCGTTCCCATGTCAAAGCCTATCCCTGCATCAACACCGGACAATCCGCGATTGCCGCCGCGCTGAAACTCCACGCGATGCTGGATGGTCCGGCAGAAGACCTGGACCGCATCGAAATCGTCATGGCCGATTATCCCGTCATCAAGCGGCAGCAGGACGATGAGGGCCGCACCCGTCCACAATCGCGCGAGGCGGCCGATCACAGTTTCCCGTTCCTCGTCGCCGTGACGTTGATCGACGGCGCGTTCGGCATCGCGCAATTCGACCGCGAGCGCTGGCGCGACCCGCGCGTGAACGCGCTGATGGAGAAAATCATCATGCGCCGCGATCCGGAGTGGACGATGCGCGCGCCCGGCAGTTTTCCCTGCATGTTGTACGCGCAGACCCGGCGGGGCCGCGCGTTCACGTCGGAGGTTTCCTATCCGCCCGGCTTCTCGAAAGACGGCATCGGCGAGACCCCTGCGATCGAAAAATTCCACGCCGTCACCGCGCCGCACTTACGCGAATCCGCGCGCTCCCAAATCGTGGACGCGGTCATGGAATTCCACCATAGTCGATCCACAATCGCACTCGACTCCGCAATCGGCATAGAAGGAACAATCCCTTGAGCGAAGATATTCTGGACCAATGTGACGGCAATATCCTGACCATCACGCTGAACCGGCCCGATCAGGGCAACGCATTGAACGATACCGGAATCGCCCATTTGGGCACGCTGTTGCAGGGCGCGGCGGGGCGCGCGCGGCTGGTGCTGTTGAAAGCGGCAGGCGATGATTTCTGCACCGGCCGGCTTGCGCCGCGGGGGACGGCGGCGCCGAAACTCGAAGCGCTGCAAGTTCGTCACGGTCGCGACGTGGTGTTCAATTGCTATGCCGCGTTTCGCGAATCGCCCATTCCCGTGATCGCAGCCGTGCAGGGGCGCGCGCTCGGTTTTGGCTGTGCCATCGCCTGTTGCGCGGACATTACCATCGCGGCGGACAACGCCGAACTTCAGATGCCGGAATTCGGTGCGAACATCATGCCCACCATCGCGATGTCGGCGCTGCTCGGGAAGGTCACGGCGAAGCAATTGATGTACATCGCCTATTCTACCGCTGTTCTGAGCGCGGAGCGCGCGGAACGCTTGGGGCTCGTCAGCGAGGTCGCGCCGGGCAACGCCCTCGATGCAGCGGTGCAGCGAATCTGCGCTCAAATCCTGAAAGCGCCGCAACCCGCGGTTCTGGCGATCAAGGAATATGCAAGGGTGGCCCCCTCGATGGATATTCGCGGCGCCGTCGATTACGCGCGCAGCCTGCACGCGGTTGTTAACTCCTCAAGTGAAATGAGGCGGCAATAGGGCAAAGTATCGCAAAGTGTGACGCCGAATCTCATTTGACATAGATTCGACAGTCCTCACACGGATGAAGTGCGACAAGAGTTCGCAGGCGATCATGACCGCGACGTAAGGCCACACGAAGGTTTGATTAATCTCGTTGGGTTGTACTGGTCGATGCGCACGGCACTCGTGCTATAAGCCGCGCCCGCAACCCCGATGCAGAGACCCAATTCCAATGAGCAAGTTCTTGACCAGGGCAGCAGGTAGTTTGGCTGCCGTCGCCTTTTTCGCCGCGTCTGCTTACGCACAAGCCCCCGCTCCTGCGGCGGGCGGTGACGGTCCCCCGGTCCTTGCGAGCAAGCTTGCTCCCGCCAAAGGCGGCAGCTTGCGGATGCTCGTGACGTCGAGCGTCTTCTCCTCCGGCGGTGAACTCGATGACAAGTTCACGCAGAACGGCGACAACATGTCTCCGTCCCTTTCGTGGTCCAAGGGCCCGGCTGGTACGCAATCCTATGCGGTGCTGGTCGAGGACGCAGGCGTCAATCGTCATGATCCGATCGTGCACTGGGTCATCTACAACCTGCCGTCCACGGCCAGTAGCGTCCCGCAGAACGTTCCCGCCGACGCGACGCTGGAAAACGGCGCGATGCAAGGCAAGAACGTGCGTGGCGCCGTCGGCTATATCGGCCCCAAGCCGCCAGCCGGTCAGACCCACCCCTACCACTTCCAGGTTTTCGCGCTGAACA
>DASYEG010000239.1:0-18865 GCA_036499145.1 Micropepsaceae bacterium
CAGGATTTGATCCGAAGCGATGGCCGAGCCTCCGGGCGAATCCACGCGCAACAGGATCGCCTTCACATTCTTGTCGGCGGCCGCGTCGCGAATGGCTTGGGAAAAAATGTCGCCCGCGACCGAATTCCCGGCGCTGCTCAGCGGGCTGTCATCATCGCCCTCCACGATGTCGCCCGCGGCATGGACGAGCGCGATGGTGGATGCGCCGTCAGATCCCGCATTGCGGTTGCGCGTCGCCTGCGCGTAGCGCTCGAAGCGCATGATCGCGGCGCCCGCCCCCGCCCGCGCCTTCGCCGCGTCCCGCGCGTCGTCGTCATAACCGATATTGGTGATGAGGCCCTTGTCCTTCACCGTCTCGACGGTCGCCGGGCTCGCATCCAGAACCGAGATGAGCGCGGCGCGGTCGAGCTTACGGTCGGCCGCGGCTTCCGCCGTTGCCGAATCGTACCAGGATTGCAGCACCCGCATGGTGGCTTCGCGATGGGCCGGCGTGAAATCGGTTTCGGTGAAGACATTCGCGGCGTTCTTATATTCATAGCGCTGCACGAATTGCGGCGTCGCCTGGACCTTGTCGAATAGCCCCTTGAAGAACATCGTGGTCGAGGCCGCGCCGGCACTGAAAAAGGTGCTGACCGGCTGCATCCAGATCTGATCGGCGGCAGCGGCGGCGGTGTAGTCGCCGAGCCCGCTCGAATAGAAACTCTGCGAATGGGCGATGACAAATTTCTTGGATTCCTCGAAGTGCTTCAAGGCATCGCGCAGTTCCTCGGCTTTGGGCACCGAGAGATCGCCTGATCCCACGCGCAGGAAAACGCCTTTGACGCGGGAATCGCGCGCCGCCCGGTCAAGCCCCATCACCACATCCATGATCGAGAGCTTGCCGTTGAGATCGAAAAGGCTTGAGGTGGATTTGTCGTCCATCGCGTTTCTGAGATCGAGTTCCAGAACCGCGTTTCGCGGGACGCCATCGCCGCTGAACATCGCAACGCCCGCGAGCACCAGCACGAGGATGATCGCCGCCACCGCCGCTTTGGCGATGCCGTTGAGCACGCTCTTCACGATTCCCCACATCCAGGACAGAACGACCATGGCAAATCCCTTTCCGACGGCTGAGCGTCGGACTCTATAGGAAAAGGCTCGGCCAAGGCCAACCGAAGGCGTGCACAAAATCCCATGCCGCGACGGGCTCAGCGAGGGTTCGGATAAACACCCTCACCCCTGCGGCTGTCACCGCATCCTGATTCTGTCAAAAGATGACCGCTCGTTCCTACAGCGCCTGGGAACCGATTTCGCCGGTGCGGATGCGCGTCACGGAGACCAGGTCGAACACGAAAATCTTGCCATCGCCGATCTTGCCGGTGCGCGCCGTGCGCATGATCGTCTCGGTGACCTCGTCGGCCTTCTCGTCATCGACGGCGATTTCGAGCTTCAGCTTCGGCACGTAATTGATGGAATATTCCGCGCCGCGATAAACTTCCTTATGGCCTCGCTGGCGCCCATAGCCCCGCACCTCGCTGACCGTCAGGCCGCTGATGCCCGAATCGTTCAACGCCTCGCGCACGGTATCGAGACGGTAAGGCTGGATGATTGCGACGATGAATTTCATTGGCTGGTTCCTCCGAACGCAACATTATACCCTGTCTCGCCATGGCTGGTGAGATCGAGGCCCTGGGTCTCGGCATCGCGGCCCACGCGCAAGCCGACCAGTGCTTGGGTGATCTTGACGAGGATGAGGCTTGCCACGCCCGACCATGCGGCCGTTGCCGCGACCCCGAGCGCCTGGACACCGAATTGCGAGCCCATGGTCACACCCTCGCCATAGCCGACGCCGCCAAGCGCCACTGGCATGAGGATGGCGGTGAGCAAGGTTCCGGTCATACCGCCGACGCCATGCACGGCGAAAACGTCGAGCGCGTCATCCACCGTGAACCGCGTTTTCACGAGATGAACCGTACAATAGCAAATTGTGGAGCTGACGACGCCGATGACAAGAGCGCCGAACGGTCCCACAAAACCCGAAGCCGGCGTGATGGTCGCCAATCCCGCGACGGTGCCCGTGACCGTTCCGACAAGACTCGGTTTGCCGAAGCGGGTCCATTCGATCGCCATCCAGGTGAGAGAGGCAACGGCGGCGGCCATGTGCGTCACCAGCATCGCCATGCCGGCATCCGCGCCGGCGGTCAGAGCGGAGCCGGCGTTGAAACCAAACCAGCCGACCCACAGCATGGCCGCCCCGACCATCACGATCCAGGGCGCGTGCGGCGGCTGCAATTGATGAGGAAATCCGTCACGCTTGCCGAGCGCGGCCGCAATCACCAGCGCGGAAATCCCCGCCGTCGTGTGAACCACGATGCCGCCTGCGAAATCCTTGACGCCCATGGCCGCGAGCCAACCGCCCCCCCACACCCAATGCGCCACCGGCACATAGACGACCATCAGCCACAGTCCGGAGAACAACAGTACGGCACCGAATTTTATGCGCTCGACATAGGCCCCGATGATGAGGCCCGGCGTGATGATGGCAAAGGTCATCTGGTACATAATGTAGACGCTGTCGGGGATCGTCGTCCCGGCATGGACCGCGTTACGTCCCACCCCGATCAGGAAGGCCTGGCTGAGATCGCCGATCCACGCATTGCCACCCACGAAAACCAGCGAATAGGCGCCCGCGTACCACAGAACGGAGATAAGAGAGGCAACCGCCACGCAATGCATGAGAACCGACAGGACGTTCTTGGCGCGCACCAGACCTGCATAGAAAAGCGCCAAACCTGGTAATGTCATGAACAGAACCAGGACGGTTGACGTCAACATCCAAGCGGTATCTGCACCATTAATCATCAATTTGCCCCCATTTATGCCTTAGCGGATTCCGCTAACGCGGCGTTCCGCTCTTCTTGTAGGCACTCTGCTAATTTTTCCAGCTAAGGCAAAGCGGCTTATCCGCCTTCGACATGGGTGGCGAATGGCGGAAGTCTTGCCAGCAAAACCCAATTCCCGTGTCCGAGGATAGCCCGCAGCACCGTAACATCCTGAAAAACAAGACATCTTTGTCACATGCGTTTTTGTGGACAAAAGCTTACGGACGTCCTCGCGCAGGTGCCAAATCCTGTTAAGTTTCCCCCAAAGAAAAATGGGGAGGCAATTCGATGCGTCGCGAAAATCGAACGATCTCGGTCATGACCGTTCTGGGCGTGGGTGTGGCTGTGGCTTTGAGCGGCCAATCCGCCCGAAGCGCTCCGGCCACGACGCCTCAGGCGCGCGCCGAGGCTGCCTTCCAGGCCATGGGCGGCGACAAGCAGGAGATGGTCACCAGCATCGTCCTCAAAGGAACCATGGCGCAGTGGGAACCGGGCGAATCCTTTTCCGTCGCCGACCTGACCATGCCCGATGGCGGCACTTCGACCTTCACCGAAACGCTGGACCGTACCAAGGGCTACCAGCGCATCGAATGGGTGAGGCCGCGTGCCGCCGGCGGCACGCGCAGCTATGCCGAGATCATCATGCCCGACGGTGGCTACGTGATCGGCAATGACGCCAATGGCGCCCCGCCCAAGCGCGATCAACACGCCCGCCAATCTGCCGGCGCATACGATGTCCGCCATCCGGCTCACCGCCACGCTGCGTGAGATCGAACGCAATGA
The DNA here is from genome assembly GCA_036499145.1 of Micropepsaceae bacterium. Classification (GTDB taxonomy): domain Bacteria; phylum Pseudomonadota; class Alphaproteobacteria; order Micropepsales; family Micropepsaceae; genus CAIYRG01. The sequence goes on from DASYEG010000239.1 coordinate 3,645, forward strand.
CATCGTGCTGGCGATGCATGAGCATCCCGAGCTTATCTCCGAAGCACCCGCACAAACGATCGGCGGCAAATCCTATCCGGCGGTTCAGTTCCGCGGCGATTACGGCAGCTTTACCGTCGCTTTCGATCCGGACACCCATTTGCCCGCCATGGTGCGTACCCGTGATTTCGATCAGCTCATGGGCGACGCCGATTTCGACGAAAGTTTTTCGGATTGGCGCGATGTGGACGGCCTCAAGATCGCCCACCGGATGACTTATACGCTCAACGGCATGAAAATCTTCGACACCACGCTGAACGATGCGCGGGTCGATATTGTGGGAAATTCCATCCTTCCGGCCGACACGTTCGCGGTCCCGACCGCAATCCGCGGCAAGGCGCCCAAACCCTCGTCCGTGGACAAGCCGCCCTATCAATGGATCCTTCGGCGGCTGGCGTCCGGATTTTTCCTGGACTCAGACAATCTCTACACGGACGATGGCGGCAGCCTGACGCTGAGCGATGTCGCGCCCAATATCAGCCTCGTGACGGGGGGAACGCACAACACCCTGATCGTCGCCACGAACACCTATCTCGTGGCTTTCGATTCGCCGGGCGACGACGGCCAATCGAAACTGGCGATCGATCTGGCCAAGCAGAAATATTCGGGCAAGCCGTTTCGCTATCTTGTGCTGACCCATCATCATATCGACCACTCAGGCGGCTTGAGGGCCTATATCGCCGAGGGCGCGACATTGGTGGTCGGCAAGGGCGATGGAGCCTTCTTCCGCAAGGTGTTGATGGCGCCCCAAACACTGAACGTGAATAAGCCCGCGGGCGCGGTGACGCCCAAAATCATCGAAGTCGCTGGCAAGTGGAGTGTGAAAGACGGCGGACGCGAGATCGACGCCTACGTCATCGATAATCCGCACGCGGCCGACTATCTGATGCCTTATGTCCCCGACGCGAAACTCGGCTTCATCACCGACCTGTGGAATCCCGGACCTCCCGTCGCGGCCGCGAACCCGAATTTGATCGCCGTGGTGAAAGGCGTGGAAAAATGGATGTTGATGCCGGAGCGCTTTGCGGGCGGGCATGGGGCGGTGGGAAATTACCCGGATGTAATGCAGGGGGCCGCCGGAGCAAATACGCGCTAGCGGGTCGAATCCCTCCTGGCAGAACGGCGGGCGCGTTCCTATAATGGCGCGGATGGGCGGACTTTTTCGGGGTCTGCCCCCGCAAAAGCTGGAGGGAGGCAATTCATGCTGAAAAAAAGCACGATTATTACCGCGCTGTTTGGCGCCGCAGGCATCTCTGTTGTGCTGGGGTTGGGCACCGTGGCGTGGGGTCAGGCTCCCGGGACGCCGGGCAGCGGCGATGCGGGGGCTGGCGTGGGCGTGCTCTCCACCGGGAAGGGGCCCCACGCGCTCGCCGACGCGGCCTACAAAGCCATGGGCCTGACCGACGAGAAGCTTGCTCCCGCCGTCGTCACGCTCATCGTCAAGGGCACTTTGCAGGCCTGGGATCCGGGCGAATCCGAATCGCTCAGCGACCCCTACAAACCCGATTGGGGCACGTCGACCTATACCGAATCTTTTGACCGCGCCCGGGGGCTCTACCGCATCGAATGGATGCGTCCGAGGGCCGGTGGCGGAATGCGCAATTACACCGAAATCCTCACCGACGAATACAGTCCCAGCGGCGAGCAGATGGGCGGCTACGTCATGGGCGTCGACGTCAATGGCGGCCAGCCGATGCGCGCCGTGATGGTCAATGGAATGCCCGCGCACCAGATGTCGGGAAAGCGGTTGACCGTAACATTGCGCGAACTGGAACGCGACGCCGTGCTGGGCGACATGCATGAGCATCCGGAGCGCGTTTCGGAAATCGCCGACCAGCGCGCCGGAGGCAAGACCTACAAGGCGGCCCAGTATCGCGCCGATCACGGCACCTTTATCGTATTGTTCGATCCGGCGAGCCATCTTCCGGCCGTGGTCCGCACCCGCGATTGGGACGTGTACTATGGCGATTCCGATTATGACGAGACGCTCTCGGACTGGCGCGATGTCGGAATGGGCATCAAACTGCCATTCCATAAGCTCATTACGATCAATGGGATCAAGATCTTCGACGAGAAGCTGGACAACGTCCGGCTGAATCCGCAGATCGCGGTGGATGCCTTCACCGTTCCCGCCGTCCTTCGCCGCGGCGCGCCTGCCGCCGCTCCCACGGGGCAGGTGCCTTATCAGTGGATTCTCCGGCGCATGGGCAACGGGTTCTACCTCGATTCCGATGCTCTCTACACGGATGATGGCGGCAGCCTGAAGCTGGTGGACATCGCGCCGAACGTCAGCATGGTGCAGGGCGGTTCGCACAACACGCTCATCGTCGCCACCAACACCTATCTCGTCGCCTTCGACGCCCCCGGCGACGACGGCATGTCCAACAAGGTGCTGGAGATGGCGGCTGCCAAATATCCCGGCAAACCGTTGCGCTATGTCGTTCTCACCCATCATCACATCGACCACACCGGCGGCGTGCGGGCGCTGTCCGCGGCAGGCGCCACCATTGTCGTGGGCAAAGGCGACGGCGCTTTCTTCCGCAAGATGCTGTCCGCGCCGGCCGGCCTGAACCTCTATCCCATCAAGGGCAAGGTTGAGCCCAAAGTGATCGAGGCCGACGGCAAATGGAGCGTGAACGACGGCGGCCGCGAGATCGACGCCTTTGCGCTTCAGACCTCACATGCGACCCCCTACCTGATCCCGTATATTCCCGATGCGAAGCTTGGTTGGGTCACCGATCTGTGGAATCCCGGCGCACCCGTCACGATGTCGAATCCCAATCTGGTCGATCTCGTCAACGGCGTGAAAAAAATGGGGATTCAGCCGGAGCGTTTCGCCGGTGGTCATGGCGCGGTCGGCAATTATGCCGACGTGGTCAAGGCGGTGGGCGGCTAGCAGGGTTTCAATCCATCTGGCAGAACAGACTGACAATCCTGTAATGTTGCGAAAGGGCGAGCTCTCGCGAGCTCGCCCTTGGCTTAGGAGGGAACATCCATGATCGCCAAAGGCATAACGGCCGCTCTGCTGGTGGGTGCGGCGGGGTTCAGTATCGCGCTCAGCCTGGGATATGGCGTTGCCGCGCCCGCGGGCGGGCCGCAGGAACGGGTGGACGCGGCCTATGCCGCAATGGGCGGCGACAGGCTTGCCGCGCTGAAGACCATCAGCCTGAAAGCCCACCTCGCCCAATATGATCCCGGCGAATCCTATTCCCTCCACGATCCCGACAAACCGGGCGTCAATTCCTCGGAGCTGATCCAATATCGCGATCTGGCGCGCGGGCTCACGCGCAACGAATGGTGGGACCGCCCCAAGAACGACGACGGCACGCGGCGCAATTATTTCGAGGTCGTGACGCCGGCCGCCGGCTGGAATGTCGGCAATGAGGCCTCCAACGGCCGCACGCCCAAGCGCGCCATCATGGTCAATGGCGTGACGGCCCACACGTTTTCGGGCAAGCGCCTCACGGTGACGCTGCGCGAACTCGAACGCCTCGACATCGTGCCGGCGATGAAGGCCCATCCCGAGCGCGTCACGGCGATGGCCGATCAGACGGTGAACGGGAAGACCTATCCGGCGGTGCAATATAAAAGCAATGTCGGCACGTTCATCGTGATGTTCGATCCCGTCACGAATCTGCCCGCGCGCGTGCGCACACCCGATTGGGATGCGCTCGAAGGCGATTCGCTGTATGACGCCGAATTCTTCGACTGGCGCGATGTCGCCGGGACGAAAATGCCGTTCCACATATTCTACACGCTCAACGGAATGACGATCTGCGATATGACCTATCGCGACGTCGTCGCCAATCCGCAGATGCCGGCAAATGCCTTCGCCATTCCGCCGGACCAGCTCGCCAAGGCCGCCAAGCCGGCCGATCCGCGCATCACGCCGTTTCATTGGGTGATCCGGCGGACCTATTCGTCATTCTACATGGATGTCGACAATCAATATGGCGATGAAGGCACCAAGCCCACCATCGCCGATATCGGACCCTATATCAGCGAGACCCAGGGTTGGACCCACAACACCGTCTACATCGACATGGGCCCTTATCTTATCGCGATGGAAGCGCCCAATGACGACGGCCAGGCGATCGCCCATCTGGCGCTGGCGCGGCAGAAATACGGCAACAAGCCGATCAAATATCTCGTGCTCAGCCACCACCATGTCGATCATGTCGGAGGCATGCGCACATTCATCGCCGAGGGCGCGACCGTCGTCGTCGGCAAGGGCGACGGCGATTATTTCCGCAAAGTGCTCGCGCGCCCGCAAACCCAGAATTGGAACGCGCCCGCAAAAGACAAGCCCTACAAACCGGTGGTGATCGAGAACACCGGCACCTGGACCGTGAAGGAAGGCGCGCGCGAGGTCGATTTCTACATGATCGACAATCCGCATGCGGATGATATGCAGATGGGCTGGCTGCCCGATCTGAAGCTCGGCCTCGTCACCGACATCTGGAATCCCGGACCGCCGGTAAAGGCATCCAATCCCGGTCTTGCCTCGGTCGTCCACGCGGTGGACAAATTGGGATTGAAGCCGGTGAAGTTCGCGGGCGGCCATGGCGGCGTCGGCGACTATGCCCAGGCGGAAAAAGTGGTGAAGGACGCGGAAAAGAAATAGTCCCTACCCGCCCCCAAAAAGGCCCACGCGATAATGCTTTATTAACCAACATTAATACAGGATAAATCGAGGCTACCCACATCGAACCGGCCGCATGTTCCGAGCAAAGGCCCTGCGCATGGACACACCCATTCCAGACCAGGGGGCTCTGCTCGTCGAGCGTGTCAAAACATTTCCGCAGGCCGATCGTCGCGAACTGCTGAAATACGTGGCCGAATTGACGGTCGTCGGGTTGGTCTATTTTGCGGTGGCCAAGCTCGGTTTGACGCTGGCATCGATCCATCCGAGCGCAACTCCGATCTGGCCGACAACGGGCGTCACGCTGGCAGCGGTGTTGTTGCGTGGCTACCGGATTTCTCCGGGTATATTCGCCGGAGCGCTGCTTGCCAATGTAACGACCGCAGGCTCGATCTTCACATCGCTGGGAATTGCGACCGGCAACACGTTGGAAAGCCTTGTCGGCGCATACGTCGTCAATCAATGGTCTGACGGGCTGAACACATTCGACACGCCTGTCGGAGTTGGCAAGTTTGCGCTGACCTGTCTCGTGCCAAGCACGATGATCAGTGCCACCTTGGGTGTCGGCAGCTTGAGTTTGGCCGGCTATGCGCGGTTGGCGGAATTTCGCGCGATATGGACGACATGGTGGATCGGCGACCTGGCGGGAGCGCTCGTCATCACACCCGTCATCGTGCTGTGGAGCACGAGAATCCATCCCTCTCTCGAACGAAACATTCCGGCCCGCACGGTCGCGCTCTACACATCGGCAATTGCCATCGGACTGGTTGCCTTCAGTCCGCTCTTCCCCGGAATTCCCGGCAGACCGCCTTTGGCGTTCTTGGCGGTGTTGCCGCTGATGTGGGCGGCCGTGCGTTGCGATCAACGCGATACCGCCACCACGGCCTTTCTTTTGTCCTGTTTTGCGGTTTGGGGCGCGATGGCAAATGGCGGGCCGTTCGTCCGCGGTAACCTCAACGATTCCTTCCTTTTGCTGCTCGCCTTCATGATCAGCGTTTCCGTTCCGAGCCTGGCTTTGAGGGCTGAAGTGGCGGTGCGCAAACGGCATGAACAGCACGTCGATTTCGTCATGCACGAGCTATCGCACCGATCGAAAAATCTCCTTTCCGTCGTGCAGAGCATGGCGCATCAGGTTGCGCGCCGGTCCGATAATTTCGAGGCGTTTTTCCTGGGTTTCAGCACGCGTCTGCGCGCCTTTTCGGAAACCCACGATCTTCTCGTCCGCGGCAACTGGCACGGTGCCGGCATTCGGGAACTGACGCAAATTCAGTTGGCGCCGTTCCACAATCCGGATGAAGATTCCATTATTGCCGAAGGGGTGGATCTCACACTGACTCCCAAAGCGGCCGAACAGATCGGCATGGCGCTCCACGAACTTGGAACGAATGCAGCAAAGCATGGCGCGCTTTCCACGGCGACCGGGATGGTGCGCATCCGGTGGGAACTCGAAACCGATGAAGCACAGAATCCGCGTTTGCGATTGACCTGGAAGGAGACCGGCGGACCGCGTGTCAGGCCGTCTCAGCGAGAGGGGTTTGGGACTCTCATGATCACCAAAGCCGTTCCGGCGACATTGCAAGGTACGGCCTCTCTGACGTTTGAGCCCCAAGGAGTCAGGTGGGTGCTTCTGACACCCTCCACAAATGCCCTGATCTGATTCAAGAGGTCTATGCGCCGTTACGGCAAGGATGGGGGCACGCGGCCCTTGGTCGCCTGCTCGAACGCAAAAGCCAGCCCGATCAATTGGGGCTCGCTGCAGGCCATGCCGGTGAAACTCACCCCAAACGGCGCGGGCTTCGCATCGAAGCCGTCCGGAAATGGCTGTTCCGGCGCGTTCGGCACCTTCGCGAAGGGCACAATCACCGTGGGGTAGCCGGGACGCGCCGCGAGCGCGGCACCGGTCTGCGCGGGGAATAGCAGCGCGTCCAGCCGCTCGCGCTTCATCACCTCATCGATGCCGTGCGTTGCGGTGAGCCGGATGTCCTTGGCGCGGTCGGCCTCGTAGCGCTCGTAATCGCGCGCGAGGTCGAGCGCGTCGGAGGCATCGAGCGCCGATTGGCCGTATTTGATCGCGCCGGCGCCGGCATGCGCGTTGTTCCAGTCGCGCAATTCGCTCAGCGTCTTCACCGGCGCGCGCGCACCCAGCGATTGAAGCCAGGCGTTGAAGTCGCGCTTCATGCCGTATTCCAGGACAATGGAGCAGCTTCCGTCCTCGCCCGTGTTGAAGCCTCCCCCGCAGATCCCGAAATTCAGGAAATTGTTGCCGGGATCGGGGTCGACCACGCTCGGGATATCGGCCGGATCGACGATCACCGCGCCCTTCTTGCGCAGTACGGCGATCGCATCTTCCATCGCCTGCATCTGGTCCGGATTGAGGCCGCCTTGCGCGAGAACTTCGCCCGGCACCGTGGCTGGCTCATAAAAAAACGCGCGCGGAATGCCGATGCGGGCACCCTTCAGCGCGCCGGCTTTCAGATATCGGGTGTAATCGTTACGGGGCGGCCTTGCGCAATTGGCCGTCGCGGAATCGTTCGGATCGGCCGCTTTGCCTTCGAGCACGCCCAACAGGATGGCCGCATCGGTGACGTTTTTCGCCATCGGACCAGGTGTGTCCTGATCGGCGGTGATGGGGATGACGCCGTAACGGCTGATGCGTCCCACCGTGGGCTTGATGCCGGCGAGCATGGTCCAATTGGACGGATTGAGGATCGAGCCCGAGGTTTCCGTTCCCACATTCGCGGCCCAGAAATTGGCTGTCGTACCGATGCCGGAACTTGACCCGCCCGTGAGCATCGCCGGACGGCCATCGAAGAAACCCTCACGCGGATCGCGGCGCGGATCGTAGGGATTATAGCCATAGCCGCCGAGCGCATTGTAGTTGCCGGGCATCGGAGTCGGCCGCCCGGCGACCCAATTGGCGAGTTCCGTCATCTGGGTCTTGGCGATGATGATCGCTCCCGCCGCGCGCAAATTCTTGACCAGAGTCGCCTCATAGGGCGGCACCAGACCGTCAAAAGCGAGCGCGCCGCCGGTCGTGGGCATATCCGTGGTCTGGATGTTGTCCTTCACCGCGATCGGGATGCCATGGAGAGGGCCACGGATGTGTCCTTGCCTGCGCTCGCGGTCGAGCACATCGGCCTCCTCCAGAGCGCGGGGATTGACGGTGAGCGCGGCATGGAGTTTGTCCTCGTAGGCCGCGATGCGGTCGAGATATTGCCGGACCAATTCGCGGGAGGTCACGCGGCCCCGCGCCAGCGCCATCCGCATCTGGGGAATGCTTGCCTCCACGACGCTGAAGCTCGCGCGGCTGGACGCCGGTGCGGTCCCGGAGGCAGCCTTGGCCTCGGCGGAGGGGTTGGAAACGGCCCAAAAGACCGCCGCCAATAAACAGCTTCTCAGTCGCATCGGTCGTTGTTCTTTTCGGGTGCAGCAGCCCAATGTACCGGCGCGTCTGGCGCCGGCCAAGCTTTGCCCTGCGATTTTGCGTGTGCAGCGATTTGGCCGATTTGACGTTGACTTGGCTGGGCCTCACAAATGGGGCTCGCCTGCGAAATCGCCCCAAAGGGAATGGCTCTGAGCGAAACCGCCCAATCCGACGCCCGCGCCTGGTACAGGGCCGAGCGGCAGAATTCCGTCCTGCGCCTTATCCTTGGCGGCGAGTGGGTCCTTGAGGAATCCGCGCCGCTCGATGTCTCGTTGCGGCAGCTTCATCTTCAGGGCGAGAACGAGGTGGAGATCGACGGCACTGGCATCACCCGCATGGACAGCGCGGGCGCCTGGCTTCTGATACGTACGGAGCACGAATTGGCGGAGCAAGGTGCGAGGATTCGCACGCTCGGTATTCCCCAGACCTATCGTCCTTTGCTCGCCATGCTGGAGCGCGAGCCAACGATGCACCCACCCGCATCGCATCCTGATCAATCCTTCACGGACCTTTTGTTCCGCATCGGCCGGGGCACATTTAATTTGCTGGCCGATGGATATCAGCTTCTGGGGTTTCTCGGACGCGTCTCGGTGGAGGCGTTCGAAGCATTGGTCAGGCCCGATCGCGAACTTCCCTGGCCGGCCTTCGTCAACCAGATCGAGCAAACCGGCGTCACCGCCATTCCGATCGTCGGCCTTTTGTCGTTCCTGATCGGTGTTGTCCTCGCCTATCAAGGATCCGAACAGCTTCAGCGCTTCGGCGCGGAAATTTTCACGGTCAATCTCGTCGGGATCGCGGTCTTCCGTGAAATCGGCGGCCTGATGACAGCCATCATCGTCGCGGGGCGCTCGGGATCGGCGTTCACCGCGCAGATCGGCACTATGAAGCTCAATCAGGAGGTGGACGCGATGCAGACGATCGGCGTCAATCCGATCGAAACGCTGGTGCTTCCGCGCGTCCTGGGATTGCTGGTCACGCTGCCGCTGCTGACCTTCTACGCCAACATCATGGGCATTATCGGCGGCGGAGTGATGTGTTATTTCGATCTCGGCATCACCATTCCGGCTTTCATACGCCAATTGCACGACGCGTTGATATTCAGCCCGTGGAGCTTTTGGCTCGGCCTCATCAAAGCGCCTGTCTTTGCCTTTATCATCGCGCTGGTGGGTTGCTTCGAGGGTTTGCGCGTCGAGGGCAATGCCGGCAGCGTTGGAAAACTGACCACCCGCTCGGTGGTGGAATCGGTCTTCCTCGTGATCGTGCTGGATGCCGGTTTCTCGATTCTGTTTTCGCTCCTGGGGATCTGAGCGATGGTGATGCGGACCAAACCGAGACGCGCGGCTCCCTCCAAGGAGGAGGTGGTGATCCGTGTGCGCAATCTGGTGAATGTGCTCGGCGGAAACCTGGTCCACGATCATCTCGATCTCGACGTGAAGAGGGGCGAGGTTCTGGGTGTCGTCGGCGGCTCGGGATCGGGCAAATCCGTATTGTTGCGCACCATCGTGGGACTTCAGAAACCCACCGAAGGCGAAATCTGTGTTTTGGGACAGCAGATCGCCGATCTTCAGGGGCGCGAGCTGAGAGCCTTGCAGATGCGCTGGGGCGTCCTTTTCCAGGAAGGCGCATTATTCAGCTCCCAGACGGTCGCGGAGAATATCCAGGTTCCCTTGCGGGAATATTTCCATCTGCCGCAGGAGCTGATGGATGAGATCGCAGCCATGAAATTGGCGCTTGTGGGTTTGCCTGCCGATGCGGGTCTCAAATATCCTTCCGAACTTTCCGGCGGAATGAAAAAGCGCGCCGGACTCGCGCGCGCGCTCGCACTCGATCCCGAATTGCTGTTTCTGGACGAACCCACTGCTGGGCTCGATCCGATTTCCGCAACGCAGTTCGATGATTTGGTGCACGACCTTCAGAAAAGTCTCGGCCTCACCGTGTTCATGGTCACACACGATCTCGACACGCTGAAGGCCACGACCGACCGCATCGCCGTGCTCGTGAACAAAACCATGAAGATCGGCACCATCGAGACGCTGGCGCGCGATCCCGATCCCTGGATCCACGAATATTTCACAGGCGTGCGCGGACGTGCCGCGCTCAGCGCCTGAGTTCAAGGAGAAATTCACATGGAAACGCGCGCAAATTATGTATTGGTCGGCGCTTTTGTGCTGATCTGCGTTATGGGACTTTTCATTGCAACGCTGTGGGTCGCAGGCTCGCAATATCGCGAGGAATACACCTATTACCACACCTATTTCGACGGAGCCGTCACCGGCTTGGGAAAGGGCACCGTGGTGCGCTACAACGGCATCGATGTCGGTCATGTCACGGACCTCGCATTCGATCAGGCCGATCCGAAGCGGGTGATCGTCACGTTGCAGATCGACCCCACATTACTGCTGCATTCGGATTCGGTGGCCTCTATCGAAAGCCAGGGACTGACGGGCGCTACCTATGTCGAGATCACCGGCGGCACCGCGACATCGCCGCTGCTGAGGCCCGGGGCCGGTCAGGAATATGCCGTGATCCCATCGCGTCCTTCGACATTGCAGCAATTGGCGCAGGCCGGCCCAGAACTGCTGGCGAAATTGAATGTCACCGGCGAGCGGTTCAACGCTCTTCTGAGCGATGACAATCGCAAGGCCCTGACCGAAACATTGCAGCATTTGCGCGCGGCGACCGCCCTTATCGACGATCACGCCGAAGATCTCGACAAGACGCTGACCAACATGAAATCGGCAACGGACGCGCTCAATCGCACCCTCAACAGCGCCGACCGCGCCATCGCCAGCGCGGATCGCGCATTGGGAAATGTCGATTCGGCGGTTGGCTCGTTGCAAACAGCTTCGGATACCGCAACGGTCACAGTCCAGAAGGTCGGCCGCTTGTCCGACGATGCCGACAAGGTGGTGAACGGACAGGCAACCGCGCAATTCACCCAACTCATGGCCCAGGCACGCGCGCTGGTCGCCAGCCTGACGCGTCTCACAAACGACCTCGAGCAACAGCCGACCAAGCTTCTCTTCGGCGATCAACGACAGGGATACACACCGAAATGAGCAAAGCGGCAGGCACGAGTTTCAACCGGCGGACGATGATCCTCGGGGCCGGTGCGAGCCTGCTTTCAGGCTGCGGCTCCATTCAATTGATTCCACAGCCGATGCAGCCGCAGCTTTATGTGCTTCGCCCCGCCATTCCCGCGGCGATGGGTGCGCGCGTCCCATGGCGGCTTTCAGTCGCGCCCGCCGATGCGCCGGCCAGCCTCGACACCGCGCGCATCGCGCTTTCGCGCTCGACCAACACGATGGATTATTTCGCCAATGCGGCCTGGAACGACCGCGTGCCGCTGATCGTGCAGAGACTGCTGATCGAGGCGTTCGACGCCAGCAACCGCATCGTGGCGGTGGATCGCGACAGCGCAGGAACAGAAAATGATTACCTGCTCCAAACGGAGATTCGCGATTTTGAAGCGCGCTACGCAATGCCCGACGGCGCCCCCGAGATCGTCATCTCCATCGAGGCGAAGTTGACGCGCACAACCCGGCGCGAGATCGTAAACAGCCTCAACGTCATGCAACGGGCCCAGGCGCCGGCGAACAATCTGGACAGCATCGTCTCGGCATTTAATTCCGCAGCCGGTGCGGCGGTCGCGCAGATCGCGGCCTGGACGCTAGATGCGCCCGCTCCTCCTGCGGGTTAGCGCTGGGTTTCCCTTCAGTCGCGGAATGCCGTGACGTGAAACTGAACCCGCCAATGGGCCGGCATGCGGTAGGTGATGAATTTCAGTGCCGGTCCGGATTCCGAATCCGGAAAAAGCGTGCGCAACGCGTCCAACACGCGCGGCGCATCCGCATAATCCTGCAGCATCACGGTCAGATGCGTGACGTGCTCCGGCGTCATGTCCGCCTGATCGAGCAGACCGCGTATATTGTTGAGTGCATGCGTGAGTTGCGGTTGCAGGCCTTCGACGCGTTTTCCCGTCGCGGGATCGATCCCGAACATGCCGGAGGATTGCAGCAGGGGGCCGATGCTGGATCCCATCGGTATCGGATCGTCATGGCCGACGCCGGGAATTTCGTAGTTCTTGCGTGCAGCCCCGAGGTGCCCCGTGATCTGCACCTGAATCTGCGTATCGCCCGCAAGATCATAGGGTAGCGTTTTGCGCGCCGGCCGATTCCCGAATTGGGGATAGTCCTTCACCCAGCGCTCGACCATGGGTGGCTGGAACGTGAAATCCCTCATGAACACCCAGGCGTGATTGATTTCGGAATCCGAGCCTCCGGCGGAGCGCATGAAAAGCTTCATGTTCTCGAAGGCGCGATCGATCTGGGGCAGCGCGCCTGCGACCAATTTCCCGTTCGGCGGATCTTCCGGCGCGATCACGGACGAGAACACCATCGGCCCCATTCTGGCCCCCATCGGCAGCGGATCCTTGTGCGAAAGCCCCGGAATTTCGACGGGAACACGCGATTCGCCCAGCACGCAAGCGGCCATCAATTGCACGTCCAATCCGGCTGGAAGCGGCGCCTGATTGGTCTTCCGCGCGGGCCGGTTGCTGTTCGGGAAAACGCGCAGCCAATCCTTGTTGATAAAGGCGCGATGGTCGCGGCCGGGAATCCAGACGGTAAGCAGGCCGATCGAATCCGGTCCCGCGCCGAGTTTTTGCAGCAAGCCCATCAGATTGTCGAAAGCGCGCGCGAATTGCCGTTCGGGACCTTCTTCCGGCTGGCCGGTTTTCAGATCGATGCCCGGAACACCGGACGTGTAGATCATGTTGCCGATCTGCGTCGCCGCGATCGGTTCCTGCCCGCGTGCAAGCCAGGTCTCCGCAAGCGGCAGACGAACGCAATTGCGCATTGATACCTCCCGAGACGTTTGTCGGCTGCTAGATCGGGCTATGCCGATGCAGTAATCTTTTCTCATATCGTGCAGGAATGTCAGCTTTTTTCTGACAATGTTTGCCGCCGGAGACCATGTGTATGCAGGAAGTCGAGCTTGGCGGCCAAAAATCCTTCATAGGGGCGTGGTACATCCCCGACCTAAAAATCTGCGACGAATTGATCGAGTTCTTTCAGCGCAGCGAGGCGAAGGCGCCGGGAGAGATCGGGCACAATCGCGAGATCAACAGGGGCATCAAGGATTCCCTCGATCTCATCGTCACGCCGGAGCAGTTCTCCACGCCGGTCATCCGGAAATACATCATCAATCTCTATGAGGTGGTGAAGCAATATACCGACCGCTATCCCTATGCGCGCCTCGTCAATGCGTGGGGCATCACCGAAAACATCAATCTGCAATATTATCGGCCGGGCGCCGGGTACAAGGCTTGGCACACCGAACGCATCGGCAAGATGCTGCCTTCGGCAAACCGGCATCTGGTTTTCATGACCTATCTGAACGATGTGTCAGACGCGGGGGGCACGGAATTCCTGTATCAGAAAATCATCGCCCAGCCCCGAAAAGGCCTGACCCTGATATGGCCGGTCGATTGGACGCATCTGCATCGCGGCATCGTTTCCCCAACTGAGGAAAAATACATCATCACCGGCTGGTTCGATTTCGCCTGACCGCCGGAATGCGCGCGGCCATTCAGCGACCACCGCCACGCGCGTCCTCGACAATGTCGAACCCCATTGCTGCCATCATGACGCGCGCGATCCGTTCGTCATCCGGGCCGCCCCCCCCTGCACCAACGGCACCCACGAATTTGCCGTCGCGTTGAACCGCAAGCCCACCCGGCAGAGTCGTCAGCTTCACATCGCCCCATTGATCCAAGGCTCCATCGCGCTCCTTGAGATCGCGTTTGAAGCTGAGCGTATGGCGGCACATCAGGGCCGAGGTGTAGGCCTTGCGAACCGAATGTCTGAGGATTCGCGGATTGGCACCATCCATGCGCGCGGTGGCGATCATTTCGCCCGCATGATCGGCGACCGCAAAGGCCATCGCCTTGCCGATTGCACGCGCAGCCGCGATGCCGCCGGCAAGGGCCTTCTCCGCTTCTGCAAGTCCGAGGCTTTCGATATGCAGCATGGGGTTCTCCGCACAAGGAACGTGCGGCGATAAAGCAGAGGCGGCCTGCCCGTTCAAGGCCGGTATAGTTCGGCTTCATTTTCCGGCTCTCGCGTTACCTGAGAATCGAACCCGGATTGAGAGAGGTCTGCATGAGCACTCAACGCGATATCGTCATCCTGGTCGGCAGTTTGCGAAAAGAATCATTGAGCCGAAAAACCGCCAACGCTCTTGCCGAGCTTGCGCCAACGACCCTCAAACTCGCCATCGTCGAGATCGGGCAATTGCCGCATTACAACCAGGATCGGGAGACCGCGGCGCCGCCTGCCGAATGGGCCCAGTTTCGGGACCGCATTCGCCCGGCGGACGGCGTGATATTCGTGACGCCCGAATATAATCGTTCGGTGCCGGGCGCGCTGAAAAACGCGATCGATGTGGGCTCCCGTCCCAGCGGCAAATCCGCTTTCAGCGGAAAGCCCACCGGCATCGTCAGCGTGTCACCGGGTGCAATCGGCGCGTTTGGCGCCAACCATCATTTGCGCCAGTCGCTGGTTTTCCTGAACATGCCCGCAATGCAGCAGCCCGAAGCCTATATCGGCGGCGCCGACAAGCTGTTTGACGAAAGCGGCAAGCTGACCAACAGCTCTACCCGCGAATTCCTGGGCAAATACATGCAGGCCTATGCGATCTGGCTCGAACGCAACGCGACTGGCTGAAACGAAAGCGAGCCTCGATGGAGAACCCGCGTCTGGGGTGTATCCGGCATCAGCGCTTATGCTCGGCGACGTATTTGCGCACCGCGGCCATGGTGTATTCAACGTGATGGGTCGGATCGCCCGCAGTGTAGGTGTAGAGCACGCGGCCATCCGGCGAGATCACATAGGAAGTGCGCTGGGCATATTCCGGATTGCCTCCAGACACCGCGTCGTAACTATTCATGACGCTTCCATTGGTGTCGGCCGCGACCGGGAATTTGCTGCGGCATTCGGTCAGCGAGAACTTGTCCAGCGTGGCAATGGAATCGTGGGAAACGCCGATCACCGTTGCACCAAGCTTTTCGAAATCGTCCATCGCATCGGCGAAATTATGCGCCTCGATGGTGCAGCC
>DASYEG010000240.1:0-5144 GCA_036499145.1 Micropepsaceae bacterium
CTTTCCTGGGCGAGACGCTTTTCCTGCATATCCAGCCAGCTCGAATAATTGCCTTCGTGGGGAATGCCGCGTCCGCGGTCGAGTTCCAGGATCCAGCCCGTCACATCGTCGAGGAAGTAGCGGTCATGGGTGACCAGCACGACGGTGCCGGCATAATCGGACAGATGCCGCTCCAGCCAGGAAACCGATGCCGCGTCGAGATGGTTGGTGGGTTCGTCCAGGAGCAGCATGTCGGGGGCTTCGAGCAGGAGCTTGCACAGCGCCACACGGCGCTTCTCGCCGCCGGAGAGATTGTTCACATCGGCCTCGGGGTCGGGACAGCGCAGCGCATCCATCGCCTGCTCCACCTGGGCGTCGAGGTCCCACAGATTTTGCGCGTCGATCTTGTCCTGTAGCGAGGACATCTCCTCGGCGGTCTCGTCCGTGTAATTGGCGGCGATCTCGTTGTAGCGGTCGAGCAGAGCTTTTTTCTCGGCGACACCCTCCATCACATTGCCGAGCACATTGAGCTGCGGATCGAGTTCGGGTTCCTGCGGCAGATAGCCGACGCGCACGCCGTCGGCGGCCCACGCTTCACCGTTGAACTCCTTGTCGACGCCCGCCATCATCCGGAGCAGCGTCGACTTGCCCGCGCCGTTCACGCCGACAATGCCGATCTTCGCGCCAGGCAGGAAGGAGAGCCAGATATCCTTGAGAATCTGACGCCCGCCGGGAAAGGTCTTGGAAAGACCCTTCATCACATAGACATATTGCGGGCCAGCCATGCGGATACTCCTGAACGCGAAAGGAGCGGGGTTGTAGCGCAAACCGCGCTACGGCAGCAATGCGATTGGCAAGCGCTATGGGATCAGAAGTTCAGCTTTGCCCGCGCAACGCCGGTCACGGCGTTCTGGCCGCGTGTGCCAGCGGCATTGAGCTGATAGGCGGCGTTGGCTTGCAGCGCCAGCGTGCCGTCGAGGAAGGTGGTCACATAGCCAAGCTCGACATCGGATTCGCGCGTCTGAGTGTTGGCCAGGGCGAAATTCGTATTCAGCGCGCCGAACCCCACGCTGCCGGTATAAATCTGCAGCGGGCGCGACAGCGCGATGCCGAATACGTCATCGCCGAACAATCCTTTTTTCGCCAGTCCGATGCCATAGGCTTCCGAATGCACCGGATCGCCCCCGCCGCTGGTCACCAGCCTGTCGCGGGAAAGATCGAGCTGCGTCACGCCCTCGGCATAGGTCAGCGTCGTGATCCAGCCTTCGCCGAATCCAACCCGCGCCGAAATGCCCAATGCCGAGCTGTCGGTCGAGACCGCGCCTCTGAGCGAGGCCGGAATATTGCTGAGCAGCGAACCATCGCCGTTCGCGTGCGACGCCGTCAGGCCGAGGCCGCCCCAATCGCTGAAATTCCAATTGAGGTTCGCGGATGTGGTTCCGACACTTTGCAGATCCGAGCCCAGCCTCTGGGCGAGGTCGCGCGCCAAGCCGCTCGGCTGCGCATCGCTCAGCGCGCCAAGGCCGAGCGCCACATGACTGGCATCCAGAGTGACACCCTTGCCGAGGACAAAGCTCATACTTGCGCGCGTATTGGTGCCTGTCAGATAGGCGGAGCTGAGCGCGGATGCAGCGGGGAAGAGGTCGGCATAGGGATCCCAATTGCGGCCACGCGACAGTTGAATCTCAACACCATTGGCAATGCCAATCGCGTTCGGACGCAGGGCGGGGACATCCTCTGCCAAGCCCGATGTCATCAGGCCGCCGAGATTGAGATTGACCGCATGAGCGTTGCGGTCAGGCGAAACGGAGGACAACGGCCCCAAAATCGCGGATGGCGCAGCCGCATAGGCCAGCGGCACCCATAAGGCGCCCGCCAGCACGGACAATGCTGCTGTCGCGACCCGCTTGCGCATAAACCCCGCTACTCCCGCCAGCCCATACTCCGGCGTCTTCCAGTGTATCAGCTCAATTCCTTATAGGAAATGAACCTTGCGCGACAAAGCTCCCTTTGGTCGCAGGGTGGTGCTTTTCGGCACTGCGGTAACAAAATTGCCAATATCATCGATAGTTGAAGCACTTAGTTCAGCCATTCGCCGCCATGCGGCACAGAAAAAATCCTCTATGGTTTTGACGCAACACCGGCACTGGGCTTAACGATATTCCTGGCCACGAGATCGCGGATTGTTTCGGGTCTGAAGCCCGCCTCCTGCAGGATCGATTCACTCCCCTCCCCGAGTCTGGGCGCGGGCCGGTCAGGCTGCCGCGGCAGGTCCGCGACCCGGAATGGCGAGCGAATTCCGAGCATTTGCCCCTCGGCGGGGTGGACGAAATCTTCGAACAGCCCGGCGTCTTTCAGATGGGGCTCCTCGAACAGCGCTTCGAGGCTGTTGACCGGACCGCAAGGGATATCGCGTTCGTTCAGAAGCACCAGCCATTCGGCGGTGCTATGCCCGGGCGCGGCATCGGCGATCATTTGATAGAGCGCATCGACATTCGCGCTGCGCTGCACCGGGTCCTTCACCCAGTCCGCGGCCAGAAGGTCGCCACGGCCGACGCACTCGAGGAAGCGCGCCCATTGCTGGGTGGTGTAGGGCATGATGGCGATATAGCCATCGCGGGTTTTGTAAGGACGCCGGTTCTTCGCGAGCATCCGTTCATAGCCGGGCGGACCCAAAGGCGGCACGAAGCTGCGCCCGGCCAGATGCTCGACCAGAAGAAATGCGACCATGCTTTCGAACATCGGGGCTTCGATGGCGCAACCCTCGCCCGTCTTCAGCCGGTGGACCAATCCGGTCGCGACCGCGAAGGCAAGATGCAGCCCAACCACCTTGTCGGCGACGATGGAGGGGAGAAAGCGCGGCGCCCCAGTGGAATCGGCGTTGAGTTGAGCCAGACCCGACATGGCCTGGATGATGTCGTCATAGGCGGGTTCCGCGGCATAGGGTCCGTTCTGTCCGAACCCGGGCGAATAGCAATAGACGATGCGCGCATTGGCGCGCTTAGCGTCTTCGTAGGCGAGACCGAGTTTTGCGGCCGCGGCGGAACGCATGTTGTGGACCAGAGCGTCGGCACCGCCAAGAAGCGCAAGAACCACATCGCGGCCTTCGGGGGCTCGCAAGTCGATGGCGATGGAACGCTTGTTGCGATTGGTATTCAGGAAGCCGGCCCCCATGCCGTCGCTCCGGCTTGGACGCGGCGAGCGGCCGACGTCGCCATCCAGCGATTCGACCTTGATGACATCGGCCCCCATGTCGCCGAGGAACTGGGTCGCGTAGGGGCCGAGATAGGTCGTCGTCAGATCGATGACGCGCACCCCTTTCAGCAGCTCATACATCAGCCATAGGCCTTCACGAAATAATAGACGGAAAACAGCGCGCCCGCGGCTGTGATGATGACACGCAACGCTTCATTCGGAATGCGCCGGGCCACGCGGGCGCCAAAATAGCCCCCGCCGATCGCGCCTGCCATGACGATCAGCGCGACATTCCAGGCCACCGAGCCGGTGACTATGAAAATCAGCGCCGCCACGCCATTGATGAAACAGACAAGAAAATTGCGCTGGGCATTGGCGCTTTGTATGTCGCGTTCGCCCGCGAGCGCCATCGAGGCCAGCAGCAGAATGCCGATGGCCGCACCGAAATAGCCGCCATAGATCGCGCTGACGAATTCCATGCCGAGGAGCCGGGTCTCGTTCTTGCGGTGAGGATCCTTGGTCACGCGCCTCACGATCCGCCGCGAAAAGGTAAACAGGGCCGTGGCGGCGCCCAGCAACCACGGCACCAGATAGAAGAACACCGCATTGCCGGAGACGAGCAGCAGGACGGCCCCCAGCAAGCCGCCAGCCGTCGCGGCCACAATGCGCTTTGGAAGATGCTCGCGGAGGCGGCCGAGTTCGGGCAGGTAAGCATAGGCGGATGTCAACGTGCCGGGCACGAGCGCAACCGTGGTCGTGGTGTTCGCCAGGACCGGCGGCAGCCCCGCCGCCAACAGCACCGGAAAGGTGAAGAGCGTGCCGCCGCCGACGAGCGCGTTGCACGTCCCGGCGAGAAAACCGACCGTTACGAGAAGAAGGATTTCGGCGGGCGCCACGGGAAACCGAGAGAAGAGACTTCCGAACGCTTAGTATGCGGGCGCTATTCCCGCAACAGCAGGTTCACGCGATTGACGACCATGCTCACATCGTCCAGCGGTTTATAGGTGTAGGGGGAAAGCGTTCCCGCGAAGGGCCTGGTCACGCCCTCCTCGCGAAGCGCGTTGTGGAAGCGCGAGAATTTCTCCGACCCGCCCGGCAAATCGACGACATAAACCGGCTTTCCGGTATTGGCGGCCTCCGAAACCATATTGACCGAATCGCTGGTGACGACGAGGAAATCGGCAAGGCCGAGAATCCCGAAATAGGGATTATCCCCTTGCCCGTCCCAGATGTAATGCGGCACGTGCAGAAGCTCGATCTCCAAGGTGCGCAGGCAGTTCTCGTCGGTGCGCCGTGAAGGGGTGACAAGAATGCTCGCGTTCATGGCGCGCGCGCATGCCGCAAGCTGGCGCGCGAGTGCCGTGGCCTCGCTTTGCCCGAAGCGGTAGGCCGCGTTGGTGCCCCCGATCAGGACGCCGATGAAGGGCCGCTCCAGCCGCATGACCTGGAACGCAAGCCTCTGCGCACCCTCGCGCAGCAACTCGGGCGTCAGGCGGTGAAGCGCGCCACGGGTTGAGATGACGTTCCTGCCTTCCAGCCGGTCGTGGCGGGGCGTCACCACGAGATCGAAACGATTGGAGTCGATCACGGGATTCTGGAGCTGCACCGTCTTGGTGCGCCCGCCGGACAATTGCTTCACCAGGACGGACGCCGCGATGCTGTGACGCCCTGTGGCGATGAGAAGGTCCGGCCAAGGCGGCGCGAGGATGTCGCTGCCGCCAGCGAATTGCGCGCGTCCGCCGACACGCAGATAGGGCGTCAATTCCCGCCATGGCCAGCGCAGCTTCACGCGTTTGACGACCGGGGTGAGGCCCAGCGCCTCGGCCAAACCGACGCATTGGCTTTCCATGCCCGCTTTGCCGTCGGTCACGACCCAACAGGAAAGCGGGGGAGCTTCAGAACCCAAACATGTGATCCAGGCTGAAAGCGCGCCCGCCGATGAGGCCGTGATAGCCGAACAGCCGGCATGT
>DASYEG010000241.1:0-3019 GCA_036499145.1 Micropepsaceae bacterium
TCGGCACCGCAGGTGAAATTCAGGCACCAATGCACGCCATAGGAGCGATAGACATACGCGTGTCCGGCAGGGCCGAACATGGATTCATTGCGCGGCGTGCGGCGTCCGCCATAGCAGTGCGACGCGGGGTCCGTGCGATCATAGGCTTCCACCTCCACGATCAACCCGCCTGCATTGCCGACCATCAACGTGACGCCGATAAGATCGCGTGCCACCGCGAGCACATCGCGGGCAAAGAACGCGCGGTCCCATGTGCCGCCGATATTCTTCAAGATATGAACCTGGCGAGCCGAAAAGCGCTTAGGTCAAAACGGCTCCTGCCGTCGATTGCGAGATCGGCAAGGACCTCGCCGATGGCAGCCGAATGTTTGAACCCGTGACCCGAGCAGGGCGAAGCGATGATGATGCGGTCCGATTCCGTATGCCTGTCGATCACGAAACCCGCATCGGGTGTGACCGTGTAGAGGCACACCACGGCCTTGATGCATTTGGCACCCACCCCCGGCAGATAGGGTGCGACATAGGTCTCATACATGACGGATGTTTCCGCGGGCGATACCGCGCGATTGACGCCCTGGGGTGTGGTCGCCATCTCATATTGTTCGGTCGCGATCTTCACGCCGCCCCGCGGACCATCGATCGCTGGAAAACCATAGATGCCTTGCGGCGCACCCGGCACCTCCCAGATGAAGACGGGACAGCGCCCCGGCATAAACGGCGCAATGGGACCGCTGACATCGAACCAGAACAGCACCTGGCGCCGCACTCTGAAATTCGCCGCGTAACGCTCAGGCAGCAATTCCGGCAGCCAGGCGCCCGCAGCGAGGATCAGCGTTTCGGCGGAATATTTTCCCCGATCCGTCTCGATGATCACACCATCGAGAGTGGCATCGAAACCCAA
The DNA here is from genome assembly GCA_036499145.1 of Micropepsaceae bacterium. Lineage (GTDB taxonomy): Bacteria > Pseudomonadota > Alphaproteobacteria > Micropepsales > Micropepsaceae > CAIYRG01. The sequence continues at coordinate 902 of DASYEG010000241.1, forward strand.
CACCTTTTCATCGGTGTGCAGTGTCGCGCCATGTTTGCGGGCCAGCCCCAATTGCGCGGCGACACAATTTTCCGGACGCAGGAAACCCGCGCCGGGTTCGTAATAGCCGGTCTCCCCATTGCCGATGTTGAATTGCGGAAAGCGCTTCCTTAGTTCGGGGCCTTCCAGAATCTCATGCGCGATTCCATGTTTTTGCGCAGCCGCCACCGTATTGGCGAAGAAATCCGCAACATGCACCCTGGATTTGCTCGCAGCACTGGAGACGACCAGCCCGCCGGTCACCGTCAACAAATCGGTGCCGGTTTCTTTCTCGATCTCCCGCCAGATTTCGTGCGAGCGCAGCGCCAGGGGCGTGTAATGCGCGCCTTCCCCGATGGCGAGCCGGGTGATGCGCGTATCGCCATGGGAGGACCCGAATGGGTGCGGCGGCGCAAACCGATCCAGGCCAAGCACACGCAGCCCCCGTTTGGCCAATTGATAGGCCGCCGCACTTCCCATCGCACCCAGCCCCAAAATCGCGGCATCGTATCTGTCCATGCCCGATTGTAACCTGTTTCCTCTCAAGGCAAGCTGGCAGAAAGGGAGCATCCGAAACGATGAACATTCGTGACGTCCTGCCTATCGACGTGAAACCTGCGGGAGCGGCATTGGCCGCCGAAATCGGCGGCGTTGACCTGCGTCGGCTGGACGACGCGTCCTTCGCCGCCATCCATCGCGCGTGGGCAGAGCATCTGGTCCTGCTCTTTCGCGGACAGCAGCTTTCCGACGACGATCTTATCGCGTTCAGCCGGCGCTTCGGCGCGCTCGATTTTGCACCGGTTCAGGAGACCGGCCGGCGTTTCGTCGAAGGCCATCCGGAAATCTATGTCGTCTCCAACGTCATCGAGAACGGCGTCCCCATCGGCAGCCTCGGCGCGGGCGAAGCGGTCTGGCACACGGATATGTCCTATATCGCCGATCCCCCCAAGGCGAGCATGCTCTATGCGCTGGAGGTGCCGTCCACCGGCGGCGATACCGGCTTCGTCAATATGTATGCCGTTTATGAGGCGTTGCCGCTTTCGCTGAAACGGCGCCTCGACGGTCTTTCCCTGAAGCATGACGGCACCTACAACAGCGGTGGTTATGTCCGTCAGGGGATCGATGCGGTGGACGATCCCCTCACCTCGCCCGGGGCGGTTCATCCGATTGTCTGTACCCATCCCGAAACCGGGCGGCGCGTGATTTATCTCGGGCGGCGGCGCAACGCTTATATCGTGGGCCTGCCGCTGGCCGAATCCGAAACGCTGCTCGATGAATTGTGGACCTATGCCGAGCGCGCGGAATTCACCTGGTACAATCGCTGGCGCGTGGGCGATCTGGTGCTGTGGGACAATCGCTGCACCATGCATCGGCGCGATTCCTTCAATGGGGGCGCGCGGCGCGTCATGCATCGCACACAGATCAAAGGCGAAACGCGGCCTCGCGCATGAGCAGGATCCGCTTGCGCATTCGCCCCCCAACCATCGTGCTCGCACTGCTGTGCGCGATGTATTTCCTGATGTTCATCAATCGCACCAATATGGCGATTGCCGGTCCCCTCATGCAGGCCGACCTCAATCTGAGCAACACCGATCTCGGTCTGGCGTTCTCGGCCTTCGCCTATCCTTATGCACTGTTCCAATTGTTTGGCGGCATGCTTGGCGATCGCTTCGGCCCGCGCGCCACTCTGGCGATTTCGGCCTTCATCGTATTTCTTGCCACGGCGTGGATCGGGGCGGCCGGCGGCCTCGTCTCGCTGTTCGCCGCGCGCATTCTTTTGGGCATCGGCGAAGGTGCTGCCTTCCCCACCGCCACGCGGGCCATGTCAGTGTGGACGCCTACGGGGCGCTGGGCCTTCGCGCAAGGCATCACGCACACATTTTCGCGCGTCGGCAATTGGGCCACAGCGCTGATCATCGCGGGATTGATCGCGATTCTCTCTTGGCGTGCGTCGTTCTATCTGCTGGCGCCCGTCAATCTGATCTGGATGGTGGTGTGGTTCTGGTATTTTCGCGATTCACCCAGCGCGCATCGCGCAATGCGCGCTGAGGATATTGCGGCGCTTCCGGTGCGCGCTCGCGGCGACCACAAGCGCAAGAT
>DASYEG010000242.1:0-9235 GCA_036499145.1 Micropepsaceae bacterium
CGCAATGGCAAGCTGCCGTTCTTCGGGGCAGCGCGCCTTCAACTCCGGGGCGTCGACGCCATCGATGCGGACACGGACAGTCAGGCTCTGTCCGAGCCAGATGGCGGCGCGCACTTCGATGGTGTCGCCATCGACGACACGCTGCACCACCGCCGAGACCGGCCCCTCCAGGGCCTCGGCTGTCACACGCAAGCCTGGAGAATCCGGGCGGGCATCATCCGACGCCGCCGCCAAAAGCAGCAGGGCGCCGGCCAGCCCCGGCAAACTCCAAGCACGATATTCGACCATTGACGGGAATCGGCATAGCGTTACAATTTATGATTGTAGTACAAATCACGAACAAATATCCATAGGGCGATTAAAAATCCGAGGCAATGCCTTTTCGCTCCCAATCGCCATAGCGCGTGGGCTCCGGTCCCTTGGGGCCGTTCAGCTCTTTGGGCTTGGGTCCGCCCGCCTTTTCGGCTTGCTCCGCCAGCTTGCGGCGTTCGGCCGCCTCCGCCAGTGCCCGGACGGCGGCGGGCGGCAATTCGCGCCTGGGTGATGGTCCATCATCGGCCTTCTCGTCCTTCGCCATGCAAGACCCTTTGCCAAAACTTCGCAGCTCCCTACATAAACAGCCTCGGGTGCCGCAAACAGGGGCAGCCAAACGGGTTGAGGCGTTTTCATGAATCTCGTTCGGACGGGAGTTCTGATGGCCGGTTTGACCGGCCTCTTTGTTGCGATCGGTTATGTCATCGGCGGCCAGACCGGCATGGTCATGGCGTTCCTGTTCGCCGTGGGCACCAATCTTTTCGCCTATTGGAATTCGGACAAGGCGGTTCTTTCCATGTATGGCGCACGGGAAGTCGACGAATCGTCCGCGCCCGATCTGGTGCATCTGGTCCGTACGCTGTCGCAGAAAGCCGGACTGCCGATGCCCAAGGTCTTCATCGCCGAGAATCCGCAGCCCAACGCCTTCGCGACCGGCCGCAGCCCGGAGCATGCCGCTGTGTGCGTGACGACCAGCATCCTTCAGCGGCTGAACGAGGAAGAACTGGCGGGCGTGTTGGCCCATGAACTTTCCCATGTGAAAAATCGCGACACGCTCACCATGACGATCACCGCGACCATCGCGGGCGCGATTTCCATGCTCGCCAATTTCGCGTTCTTCTTCGGGGGCGACCGGCGCAACAATCAATTGGGCGCGGTGGGCACGATCCTCATCATGATCCTGGCGCCGCTTGCGGCCATGCTGGTACAGATGGCCATCAGCCGCACGCGCGAATTCGAGGCCGACCGCAGCGGCGCGATGCTCTCCGGGCGGCCGCTGTGGCTGGCCTCCGCGCTGCGTCAAATCGCGTCGGACGCCACCCATATCGAGAATGTGGAGGCCGAGACGCACCCCGCGACCGCGCATATGTTCATCATCAATCCGCTCCACGGCGGAAATTTCGGCAATCTCTTCGCCTCCCATCCTTCGACCGAGGAGCGCATTGCGCGGCTCAAATCCATCGCCGCCCAACTCGGCCAGGCGCCGCAACCCGGCCCGTGGAGTTGAGCGGGGAGACGCAGGCGTTCCCACCGGGCTTGGCGGCGCGCAAGGCGGCGCTCACGATCCTGTCCGATGTGCTGCGCAACAAACGCAATCTGGATGCCGCGGCCGCCGATGCGCAGGCGCGTGCGAAGCTTGAGGCCCGCGATGCCGGATTCGCGCGCGCCATCGCGACCGCTTCGCTGCGGTATTTCGGTCAACTCGAAGCGCTGATCCGCAGCTTCGTGCCCAAGGCGCCGCCGCCGCACAAGGCCGGCCCGACGCTGGAAATCCTGATTGCGGGGGCCTGCGAGCTTCTGATCCTCAATATCCCGGCCCATGCGGCCGTGGATGCCGCCAACCGCCTGGCGCAGGGCGATGCAAAGGCCGTGCACTTCAAAGCGCTGATCAATGCGGTGCTGCGGCGCGTCGCGCGCGAAGGGGCGGCCATTGTCGCAGGTCAGGATGCGGCGGCGCTGAATACGCCCGATTGGCTGTGGCCGCGCTGGGTGTCGCATTATGGCGAACAGACGGCGCGCGCCATCGCGCAGGCCCATCGCGGAATTCCGCCGCTCGACCTGACGCTGAAATCTCCAGACGATCCGTATACGGATATAACGGGAATCGCCGCGCTTGCGCGTGGCCGCCTGCGGCTGACCCATGCCGGCCGCATCGAAGATGTGTCAGGTTTTCATGATGGCCGCTGGTGGGTGCAGGATTTCGCGGCGTCCCTGCCGGTTCGGCTTCTGGGCGATGTGGCGGGGAAGGCCGTCCTGGATCTCTGCGCCGCACCCGGTGGCAAGACCGCGCAACTCGCAGCATTGGGCGCGCGCGTGACCGCCGTGGATGCCGCGTCCGACCGTTTGACGCGGTTGCGTGAAAATCTCGGCCGCGTCAACCTGACGGCGGAGCTTGCCGCCGCCGATGTCCGCGATTGGCATCCCGCCAGCCCGGCACCTTTCGTGCTGCTCGATGCGCCCTGCACCGCCACCGGCACGATCCGCCGCCATCCCGATCTTCCATGGGCGAAGGGTGCCGCCGATCTCATGATGTGCGAAACTCTGCAAAGCGAGCTGCTGGACGCCGCGGCCGGCATGACGGCACTGGATGGAACGCTCATCTACGCGGTCTGTTCGCTCGAACCCGAAGAGGGCGAGGAGCAGATCGGCGCATTCCTCCGCAGACGGACGGATTTTCAGCGCGTCCCCGTTACGGCCGAAGAGGTTTTCGATGCCGCCTTCGTCTCGTCCGATGGCGATCTGAGGACGCTGCCGTGCCATTGGGCGGACAGAGGCGGCATGGACGGATTTTACGCCGCGCGCTTGCGACGCTATTCCAGCCGGCCGAGCGCGTAGGCGATGGCGAGGTAGATTTTTCCGGTATCGGCGCTCAGGAGCGTCGAGGCGAGGAACCCGTCGCGGTCGCCTTCGCGCGCGCGGCCCAGCATGACTTCGAATTCGGCCATATAGGTTTCAGCCGAATCGTGAAAGCGCGGATTCTCACGATAGAGTTCGGTGATGCGATTGACCGATTCCGGTCCGATTGAGGCCGCGAGCCGGCGCGCGAAGACGGCGCGGTCGCCATCGACATAGCGCCGCCACAAAACGGGGTCCGCGGTTTCCCCGGCGAGTTCTTCCAGATCGCCGGCCAGGTCGGCGAGGGCGGCCTGAAGCGCCGCCAGCGCACCGGCGGCACCGGGTCGCAATCCGGGCTTGGTGCCCGCATCGGCCGCGGCCAACACGGCGGAAAGATCATATCGCCCCTTTGAAGCCTCGGAGCTGCGATCCTCGGCGCGCCGCTTGGGCGCGGTGATGCGGCGCGCAAGACCTCTCAGTCCCTCGCCGACACCCTCGGAGACGGGCGCGGCTTCGGCTTCCGGCTGCTGCGCGTGCGGCTGTTCCGGTATCTGCCGGCGCCCGCTGCGCGTCTGCAGCGTGGTGATGGCGCGCGCTGAGATATCCAGCATCAATTCGGTTTCGCTGCGGACGGTTTCTCGCACGCGCTGGGCTTCTTGCTGGGCGATTCCGGGAAGCGCCACGATATGGCGCTCGGCGTCCTCGGCCGCATGCGCCAGAGCCGCCCGCGCCTTTTCGGTCTCCTGGGTCACCGCCGCCGCCGCGCGCAGCAGCGCATCGCATTGGGCCATCGCGTCGCCGACGAAATCGATGGACCGGCGTTTGGCGGCCTCCATGCTGTCCGCGAAAAGCGCGTGCGCGCTGGTCGCCGCCTCGCGCAGCGATTCCACCAGACGCGCAATGCCCGAAGCCGCGCCGTCCGAAACCTCCCGGACGCGATTCGCATCGCTGCCGAAGCTTGCCGCGAGCTGCGCCGAACGTGTCGCGGTCTGGACCATGGTTTCGTCCAGCCGGCGTATTGCCGATTCGGTAATCGCTTCGAGGCGCTGGGTCTGGTCCGTGAACGTCGCGCCCGCGTGGACTATCGCGGCGTCCAGGCGATGCATTCCCGCTGTGGCGACATCGTCCAGGCGTTGGGTTTCGCCGTTCAACACATTGGCGGCCATCTCCACATTGTTGCGCTGCGTCTGCATCACGCCATTGAAATTTTCAGCCTCTTCCCTCAGCCGCACGAGCAGTTCGCTCATCGCGAGGCGCTGGCGCTCCTGACGTGCGAGCACGAATTCGGCGCGCGCGGCGGCGGCTTCTCCGGCGTTCTCGATTTCCTTGGCCTGGCGATCCAGTTCGAGGGCGGCGGTCAGCGGCGCGCGCGCGGCGCTTTCCGCCGCGTCGCGAAATTGTGCGACCTGCGCATCCAGAGTTTGACCGGCCGCTTTCAGTTCGCCGCCTGCATCTTCGATGATGGTCTTCAGTTGCGCGTTGCGTCCGGCCAGGATTTCCGCGGTGCGCGCGGCGGCCTCGTCGAGCCGGCCCGCGAGTTCCTCGATGCCTTCGCGTTCGGATTGAAGCCGCTGCGCGATGGTCTCGGCGCGCACCCCTGCGCGCGCCCCGGCATCCTCCAATTGTGCGATGCGTTCTTCGAGCGCGGTCTCAAGTGCGCGAAACCGTCCGAACGCTCCGTCCAGTCCGGTGGACAGCGTATCGAGTTCACGGCGCACGGCGCGGCCCAGACGTTGCGCGTTCTGTACCGCGGCTTCGTCGGCTTCGGTCAAACGGCTGGACACCGAAGCCAGTTGACGCGCGGTGTCGGAGAGTGTGAGCGCGCGGGCAAGTGCGAAGGCCGCCGCGATGAACAGGAGCGGAGGAAGCAGGATCGCCATCGCAGCGAAAGCCAGCACCTGCGGATCGATGCTTGACGCGGCTTGCGACGCCAAATAGCCCCACAGATAGGCAGTGGCGGTGCCGGCCCAGAATGCGCCCATGACACATCCAAAGGCGAGGATGGCCCGGCCGGTTCGTGGCGTTTCGGAGAATTCCGGGACACCGCGGGCACGCGTTTCCTCGATGCGATGGACGCCACTTTGCGGGGTTGCGTCTTTTTGGGTTGCGGAATCCTTTTCCGCCTCAGGTTCCGGCCCTGTGATTTGGGTCCCAATGACCTGGGGTCCCGTGACCTGGGATCTTAAACTGACCATCTCTGACCCTATTGCCAGGCGCAGGCTCGGCGCACCGAGCCGGAAATTCCAAGGGATCGGTGCCGTTCGGCAATCCCTGGGCGCAACTGCGATTCACATCTTCCGCTCGACGGTATTGAACAGGAGTTCTATGTCTTTAGGCAACCGCAAAAGGCGAACGGCATGGGCGAAGCCGGGGACGGGCCGCGAAGCGAGAGTGAGCCTTTCGCGGGCGGCAGCGATGCCGAAGTCGCAAATGGCCGTCCGAACCCCGCACAGCGCCGCTATCTTGCGCGCGGTCTGACGCAGGCGGGCGGCAAGCTTCCGCTGTTCGACGAATATGGCCAGCACATCCATCCTGCTCTTGTGCGCGCCTGCATCGCCCATGGCTGGGCCGAGCCCTGGTTCGGCAATCCGCTGAAGGCCGATTGGCTGGTGTGCCGCCTGACGCAAAAAGGCCGCGACATCCTTGCCACAAAAGAGGGCCATGCCACCAAGGAGGGCGGGCATTAACGCCGTCTTGAAGGACCCGCGCCATGATCGGGGGAAGACGAGGATTCTTCCCCATGGCCAGAACCGATAAGCCCAGAACAGATCAGCCAGTCGATCTGGATCATCTCGACCGCTATACGGGGGGAGATCGCGCCATCAATCAGGAAATCCTGCGCCTGTTCGACGATCAGTGCCGCGAAAGCCTCGCGATGCTCGAATACCTCGCGCAGGGATCTGGCGATTCGCAATCCTGGCGCGAAATCGCCCACAGGCTGAAGGGCGCGGCACGGGGCATTGGGGCGTTCGCGCTTGGCGACGCCGCTGCTGTGGCGGAAAAGACCGCGCCCGAAGAGGCTTTGGCTGTGCTCGAACGGTTGAGAGACGATGCCGCGGCGGTGCATAATCTCATCGCCGAATTCCTGAAAGCCTCGGCCTGACGGCTGATGGCCTGACGGCGTGACGCAGGCAAGACATCCACAATCGGATTGCAGCCCGGAGTATTTTTACATATAAATTGCGTCACTTTATAAATTCACACACTAAAGTTATGTAAAATGAACGATATGAGCACAATCCCGGACGCGGAAACCGGGTCCCTCGCAACCGATGTCATCATCATCGGCGCCGGCCCCATTGGGCTGTTCGCCGTGTTCGAACTCGGCCTTCTGGATTTGAAATGCCACCTGGTCGATATCCTCGACCGCCCCGGAGGCCAGTGCACCGAGCTTTATCCGGAAAAGCCTATCTATGACATTCCGGGCATTCCGATCGTCACCGGCCAGGAGCTGACGGACCGTCTCCTTGAGCAGATCGATCCGTTTCACGCGAATTTCCATTTTGGCGAAATGGCGAGTGCCCTCGCCAGGCTTCCCGATGGGCGCTGGCAGCTCACCACCGATGCCGGCACCGTCCTGACCGCGCCCGTGATCGTGATCGCAGCCGGCGGCGGCAGCTTCGTGCCCAAGCGTCCGCCAGTTCCGGGGATCGAGGCCTATGAAGGCAAATCGGTCTTCTATGCCGTGCGCAAGATGGAGCATTTCCGGGACAAGGATGTCCTGATCGCGGGCGGCGGCGATTCCGCGCTGGATTGGACGCTCAATCTCGCGCCCATCGCGAAAAGCCTGACGCTCGTGCACCATCGTGACGGATTCCGCGCGGCACAACACAGCGTCAACGGCATGCGTGCGCTGGTGGATGCGGGGAAGATCGCCTTTCATGTCGCCAGCGTGAAAGCCCTGCACGGCGCGCATGGTCAGCTCGAAGCGGTGACGCTCGCGGGCGCGGATAAGAAGGAGTGGCGCCAGGAAGCCAATGCGCTGTTGCCGTTTTTCGGGCTCACCATCAAGCTTGGGCCGATCGCCGAATTCGGGCTGAACCTGCACGAGAACCTGATTCCGGTGGACACGGCGAAATTCGAAAGCGGCACGCCCGGCATCTTCGCCATCGGCGACATCAACACCTATCCCGGCAAACTGAAACTGATCCTATCGGGCTTTCACGAGGCGGCGCTGATGGCGCAGGCCGCCTTCCATATCTGCCGCCCGAACGAGAAGCTGCGCTTCCAATACACGACCTCGTCCTCGTCCTTGCAAAAGAAACTCGGCGTGGCGTAAGCGTTCCCCATGAAGATCATCGCGCGCGACCGCAAAGGCGTCGAACATATCGTCGAAGGCAATGATGGCTGGACGGTGATGGAGGCTCTGCGCGATGCGGGCCTGCCGATCACGGCGGAGTGTGGCGGCGCGTGTGCTTGCGCCACCTGCCACGTCTATGTCGAGGACGGCTGGTACGAAAAACTGAAAGCCCCCTCGCCGGAGGAAACCGACATGCTGGATATGGCGCTGGCGGTCGAGCCCAATTCACGGCTGTCCTGCCAGATCACGGTCAACGCGGCGACCGATGGGATCAAGGTCACCCTCGCCCCGGAATGATTCCGCGTGTTGCAGCAAATGTATCGCAAGCCTTCGGATCGCCGGTCGTATAACCCTGTTCCAGCCAATGCTGACGCTGGGCCGAGGTGCCGTGCGTAAAACTGTCGGGTACCACGCGCCCCTGTGTCTGTTTCTGCAGCGTGTCGTCACCGACCGCGGCGGCCGCCCGCAAGCCTTCCTGTAGATCGCCCGGTTCGAGCGCGACCCTGCCCCCTGAAACTTCGGACGCGTGCGCGGCCCATACACCGGCATAGCAATCGGCTTGCAGTTCGAGCGCGATGGAATAGCGATTGGCGACGCTGCGGTTCGGCGCGCGTGATTCGGCTTGCTCGACCTTGTCACTCACGCCGAGAAGATTCTGCACGTGATGGCCGATCTCATGGGCGATCACATAGGCCTGCGCGAAATCGCCCGGCGCACCGAAGCGCGTGGACAGCTCGCCGAAGAACTGCAAGTCCAGATAGACGCGGAAATCCCGCGGACAATAGAACGGCCCCATGGCGGACTCGCCCGTCCCGCATTGCGTGCCGGTGGCCTGGTCATAGAGCACCAGCGGATTGGGCGGCTGATAGGTGCGGCCCATCTTCTGGAATTCGACGCGCCACACATCGGTGGTGGAGGATTCGATTGTGTCCACAAACTGCCCGAGCCGGTCCTGTGGCGTGCCGGTGCGCCCTTCCTGCTGGGTCTGGGGCGCGACCTGATTGACCGCATCCATGATGACGAGCGGGTTTATGCCGAAGAAGAAATAGCCGACGAGGCCGAGGACCGCCGCGCCCAATCCGCCACCCGCAAGCCCCACGCCGCCCATGCCGCGCCGCTCCTCGATGCCGCCGTAACGATTGCCCTGGTCCCAGCGCATGGAATTCTCCGATTCGTCTCGATGCTAACGCGTCAGCCGGTGACAGGCTGCCTTGAACTTGACGCCTGTCAAGGAGTGTTATAATGTTCGTTATAACAGGAACGCGCCATGAACATCTCTTTGAAAGTCACCCAAATCGGCAATTCCCTGGGGCTCATCCTGCCCAAGGAGATGTTGACGACTTTGAAGGTTGGCAAGGGCGACACACTTATCTGTTCGGAAACCTCGAACGGATTCCAGATCACGCCCTACGATCCGGAAGTGGCCCGGCAACTGGAGGCGGGCCGCGAATTCGCCAAGGAATATCGTGATACACTGCGTGCGCTCGCGAAATGAGCGAACCGGCGTGGATTTCCCGTCGGGCTCTCGAATTGCTGCATCAGGAGAGCCTCGCGGAACATGGTGGCGCCGATGGATTGCGCGATTCGGGCTTGCTCGATTCGGCACTGGCACTGGCGCGGGCACAAAACATCCACTCCTATGAAAACGTCGGCGATCCATTCCGGCTCGCGGCGGCTTACGCCTTTGGCGTCGCGAAGAACCATCCGTTCGTGGATGGCAATAAGCGGGCGGCGTTCATCGCCGCCGGTCTTTTCCTGCGCATCAACGGCGTGCGCTTAAACGCCGATAAGGTGCAAGCGGTACTTGTGATGCTGGATCTTGCAGCCGGCAAAATGACGGAAGCCGAATTTGCCGAGTGGTTGCGGAAAAACGCGCGAGCCTAATCCACCCCGTCATCCCCCCGTCATCGCGAATCGCTTATGCTTCGCTAAGGGTTGGCGCAACGCCGATGTTCCGGCTACAGTCCCGCCCGCTTTTGGTTCGCCTCGCGCCTCAAGGGAGAGTGACGCCTTCAGTACGGATAGGCAAACGTGCTAGCCGCCGAGCGTGTCCCCGACAATTGCCCG
>DASYEG010000243.1:0-3164 GCA_036499145.1 Micropepsaceae bacterium
AATTTTCGCTCTCTGGCGGGTGGCTGCGGTTTCGGGTAGCTTTGGGCCCAAAATAACGAGGCAGGAGGTGCGTTTGTTCGCCAGGCTTAACCACGTCGCCATCGTGAGTGAAAATTACGCGCAGCTCAGCAAATTCTACGAGGCGATGTTCGGGATGACGACCTCGTCCAAGACACGCCCGACGCGCGCGGTGACGGTGCGCGATGGTTATGTCGGCCTGAACATCAATCCGCGCCGCGCCGGGCGCTCGGCCGGATTCGATCATTTCGGCATCCAGGTGGAAGATTCCGAAACGGCTTTCGACCGCCTGCGAAAATATTATCCGAGCGTCAAATGGCAGCAACGGCCCGCCAATCGCCCCTTTGCCGGCATCACCACCCATGACCCCGACGGGAACGTGTTCGACATCTCGCAGAAGGACATGACCAATCGCACCGATGTCTATGTCGAGAACGACGGTCGCGCCAACCCCCGCCATATCGATCATTTCGCGATGCGCACGATGCACCCGGCCGAAATGGCGGAGTTCTACTCCCGCGTTTTCGAGTTCGCGCCGGTGAACCGCAAGGAAGGCGACCGGAACTATTGTGTCACCGATGGCCATGTGACGCTGGTCATCATGCCGTGGGACATCACCGATTACGCCGGAACGGGGATCATCACCTGCGGGATGGACCATATCGGGTTCAAGGTCGAAAGCGTGGATGCCTGCAAGGCCGATATCGCCCGCATCGCCGCAGACAATCCGCGGCTGGCGCCCGAGCCGGTCGGAACGGGCGCGGAAGGTGGCGTGCTCGAACAATTGTTCGCGCGCTCCTGTCCCTTCGGCGAGCATCGCCTTGCCGACAGCGACGGTATTCTGCTCGACATTCACGCGAATTGAGGAGCGCCGACGATGCGGCATTGGATGCGCAAGCTCGTGACCGGCGCGGGCCTCGCATGGCTCGCGCTTTCGCCGGTGGCTGCGCGTGCCGATTCCGTAAGCGATTTCTATCACGGCCGGCAGATGATCATGATCCTGTCGGCCGATGCGGGCGGCGGCTATGGCAGTTACGCCAATGCCTTCGCGCCCTATCTGGCGCAGCACATTCCGGGCAAGCCCCGCATCGTCGTGCAATACATGCCGGGGGCGGGGGGCTTGCGCGCGATGAATTATCTCTATTCGGCGGCCCCCAAGGACGGCAGCACAATCGCGCTCGTGCATTCGAGCGTGCCTTTCGCGCCGCTTTACGGTTTGGCGGCGGCGAAATTCGATCCGCGCAAGATCAACTGGATCGGCTCGGTCAACGCGACGTCGGGCATCTGCGTCGCGTGGGCGACATCGAACATCAAAAGCTGGAACGATCTTTTCACGAAGCAATTCGTGGTGGGAAGTTCGGGCGCCGGCTCGCAGATGGAAACCATTCCCGCGATGTTGAACAAATTGTTCGGTACCAAGATCAAAGTGATCTCAGGCTATCGCGGCGGGAACGAAGTCTATCTCGCGATGGAACGCGGCGAGGTGCAGGGCCGTTGCGGCGGGCTGATTTCCTCGATCAATTCGACGCGCCCCGATTGGTTCCCGCAGAAGAAGGTCGCGGTGCCGATCCAAATCGCGCTCGAACGCGATCCCCAATTCCCCGATTCTCCGGCGCTGATCGAATTCGCCAAGGACGCGCGCACGAAACAGATCCTTCAGCTCGTGCTGGCGCCCATGGCGATGGACCGCCCCATCCTCACGCCGCCGGGCGTGCCCGCGGACCGGGTTGCCGCCTTGAAGGCCGCGTTTCATGCGGCCGTCAACGATCCGGCGTTTCTGGCCGATGCCAAGAAGCAGCGCCTTGAGGTGAAAGAGGTCAGCGGCGAAAAGGTCGCGGGGCTTCTCGCCACAGCCTTCGCCATGCCGCCGGACGTGGTGAAAGCGGCCAACGATGCCATGGGCGGCGCGGCCGGCCGGGGAGAATAAGGGTCGAAGATAAGGGGAGAGGGATCATGAAGCGTTTCATATTCGCATTGCTTGCCGGCCTCGCGCTTGGCGCATCGTCTGGAGCCTTGGCGCAGCCCTCGTCGGTCAAGCCGATGACCTTTCCGGTGGTGCAGGGCAAGACCTACAAATTCGAGAAGATCGCCGACGGCGTCTATTACGCGACCGGCGGTTTCGGCAGCAACAATGTCGTCATCGTCAACGACAATGACGTGATGCTGGTCGACACCGGCACCACGCCGGGCAATGCGCGCAGATTCGTTGCCGACGTGAAGATGCTCACCGACAAGCCGATCCGCTATGTGGTGAACACGCACTGGCATTTCGATCACACGGACGGCAACCAGATCTTCGGCCCTGACGTGCAGATCATTGGCCAGGAATATCTCGCCAAGGCAATCACGCCCGACATCGTGAATCGCGAGCCCTTCCGCACCTCCACCGGCCCGGTGATCCAGGCGCAGATGGACATGTTGAAAAAGCAGATCGCGGACGAGAAAGACACCGCCAAGAAGGCGGCGCTGAACAAGCAGCTCGCCGACGATCAGCTTCTGCAATCGGAGCTGAAGGAGCTGAAACCGACGCCGCCGAATAAGACGTATAAGGACAAACTCGTTATCCAGAGCGGGGCGCGTGAGATCGATCTCCTGTTTCTGGGACGCGGTCACACCGAAGGCGACACGGTGGTCTATCTGCCCAAGGAAAAGATCGTTGCGACCGGCGATCTGATGGAAAGCCGCATCGCCTATATGGGCGATGCCGTGTTCGACGAATGGATCGACACGCTGGACAAGCTCAAGAAGCTCGACTTCAACGTCGATCTTCCCGGTCACGGAATCGCATTCTCCAACAAGGGCCTGATCACCGCGTTCCAGGATTACATCCAGGACCTGATCGTAAAGGGCAATGAGCTGAAGCGCGCCGGCATGTCGGCGGACGACATGGCCAAGACGATCGACTTGACCTCGCATGCAAAGGATTTTCCGCAGATCACCGGCCCGGGCATGGACCTTCGCGGCGCGCGCCGGCTTTACGCGTGGCTGACCGAACGCGGCGGCGGCTGAGAACGCGGACCGAAGCGCGCCCGTGGCTTCGGCGAGGAAAATCATCATCACCTGCGCGGTGACGGGGGCGATCCACACGCCCTCGATGTCGCCGCATCTGCCCATCACGCCCGATCAGATCGTCGCCGATGCGCTGG
>DASYEG010000244.1:0-7225 GCA_036499145.1 Micropepsaceae bacterium
CCACTTCGATGTGTATGGGAAAAGGACGGATGAAGCGATGAAACCGGTCCTCGAATGGTTCAAACAGTACCTTCAATGAATCAACGCAGGCGCTGGTGACTTTCGGTCGTAAAGACCGCCTGCATCGAACCGGGAAGCCCGTGGGAGAACGGCTACTGCGAAAGCTTCAACGGATGAACTCCTCAACGGAGAAATCTTCTATTCCGTGAAGGAAGCGCAAATCATCATCGAGCAGTGGCGTCGCTTCTACAACACAAAGCGCCCGCACCCGGCCCTGGGTTACCGCCCGCCCTCGCCGGAATCCTTCATCCCGTTGTTGGGAACGATGCCCATGCACTAAGATTCAAACTGGACCGGTCGCAGGGGGCTGATCAGTGCGTCTATTTGAACCAACAAAATAGACTGACGTATAGGAGTTAGATTTTGGCATCGCGCGAAGAACAAGTGGCCATCCGGGAAGCCATCCGCAAGATCTGCGCGGACTTCCCGGATACCTATTGGCGCGACATCGATCACGCCGGCGCCTATCCGCAAGCCTTCGTCGATGCGCTGACGGCCTCGGGCTATCTCGCGGTCCTCATCCCGGAAGAATATGGCGGCGCGGGGCTCGGCATCGCCGAAGCCGGCATCATCCTGGAGGAGATCAATCGCTCGCCGGGCAACGGGCTCGCCTGCCACGCCCAGATGTACACCATGGGCACGCTGCTGCGGCATGGCAGCCAAGAGCAGAAGCGGCGCTATCTGCCGGACATCGCGAGTGGCGCGCTTCGGTTGCAGGCGTTCGCGGTCACCGAACCCAATGCGGGATCGGAATCCACCCGCATCGAAACGCGCGCGGTGCGCGATGGCGACAAATACATCGTCAACGGCCAGAAGATCTTCATCAGCCGTGTGCTGCAATCCGATTTGATGCTGCTGCTCGCGCGCACCACGCCTTACGATGCGCTGACGGACAAGACGCAAGGGCTGTCGGTGTTCCTCGTGGATTTGCGCGACCTCAAGGGCAAGTTCGAGGTCCGCCCGCTCGACATGATGTTCAATCACCATACCAATATCCTGTTCTTCGAGAACGTCGAAATCCCGGTGGAAAACCGCATCGGCGAGGAGGGCAAGGGCTTTCGCTACATCATCGACGGCTGGAACGCCGAGCGCATCCTGATTGCCTCCGAGGCGATCGGCGATGGCCGCTGGTTCGTCGAACGCGGCAGCAAATATGCGAGCGAGCGCGTGGTGTTCGGCAAACCCATCGGCACCAATCAAGGGGTGCAGTTTCCGCTCGCGCGCGCCTATGCCCATGTCGAAGCGGCGGCCTGCATGCGCGATGTGGCGGCGGAAAAATTCGATTCGAACGAGAAATGCGGCGCCGAGGCCAATATGGCGAAGCTGCTTTCCAGCGAGGCGGCGTGGGAGGCGGCCAACGCGTGTCTGGACGCGCATGGCGGCTATGGTTTCGCGCGCGAATATGATGTGGAGCGCAAATTCCGCGAGACGCGGCTTTATATGACCGCGCCAATCAACAACAATCTGGTACTGGCGTTCCTCGGCCAGAACGTGCTGGGCATGCCGAAATCCTATTGAACGCGACGAGGCTTTTTCATGAATGAACACGCCAAACGACTGTATCGCTCCTGGATGTTCGTGCCGGGCGACCGCCAGCGCATGATCGACAAGGCGCTCGACAGCAATGTCGATGCCATCATGATGGACATCGAAGATGGTGTCGCGCCGTCGGAAAAAGACAACGCCCGCCGGCAGATCGGGGCCGCGCTCGACGGCGTCTGCGCGCGGTTGAAGAGCGAGCCCGCCTATCGCACGCCCGGGCGCTATGTCCGCGTGAATGCCGTGGGAACGGAGCGTTTCATCCAGGACACGAATGCGGTGATTCGCCCAGGCCTCGAAGGGCTGGTGGTGTCGAAGGTGGAAAGCGTCGCGCAGATCCGCATTGCTGAGGACGAACTTGGCCGCGCGGAGGTCGCCCATCATATGCCGGGCGGCACAGTGAAGCTTCTGATCGCCATCGAAAGCCCGATCGGATTGTTCAACGCGTACACCATTGCTTCGTCATCGCCGCGCATCGTGGGCCTGCTGTTTGGGGCAGAGGATTTCACGCGCGAGATGAATCTGCCGATGCGGCGCGAGGGCGAAGCGATGGACATGATCTACGCGCGTTCGCATCTCGCGACAGCCGCGGCTGCCGCTCATGTGCAAGCTGTGGACGGGGTCTGGGTCGACCTCAACGACATGGATGGGATGAGACGTTTCGCCAAACAGGCACGCCGTCTCGGCATGAGCGGGATTTCGATCATTCATCCAAACCAGATCGATGACGCGAACGCGGCCTTCACCCCCACGAAAGAGGACATCGACTACGCCCAGGCCGTGGTGAACGCGTTCGAGGATGCGCGCGCGAAGGGGCAGGGCGCCATCGCCTTTCGCGGCCAATTGCTGGATTATCCCATCGTGGATCGTGCCCGCCAGACGCTGACCCTCGCCAAGACGCTGGGCGTGGCCTGAGAGGAGGAATCTATGGCCGTCAAACCGGGTTGGGAGGGGCGCTATTTCGAGGATTTCGAGATCGGCGACGTTTATCGGTGCCGTCTGGGGCGCACGGTGACCGAGGCCGACAATATCTGGTTCACGCTGCTCACCAACAACACCAATCAGATCCATTTCAACAATGAGTTCGGCAAGAAGACCGAATTCGGCAAATGCCTGATCAATTCCGCGCTCACGCTGGCCATCGTCGCGGGCATGGGTGTCGCCGATGTCAGCGAGAACGGCTTCGCGCTCGGCTGGGACGGCATCACGCTGCCCAATCCGCTGTTCGCGGGCGACACGCTCTATTCGGAATCCGAAGTGCTGGAAACGCGCGAATCCAAATCCAAGCCGCAATGGGGCATCGTCAAGGTGCGAACGCGAGGGCTTCAGCAGGAAGGCAAAATCGTCATCGACTATGTGCGCAGCGTCATGGTGTGGAAGAAAGCCCATGCGCCCCATCGCGACATTTTCCCCGAAGTGAAATCGTGACGGGGGATGATCGGACACGCCCACGGCGCGCGCTGGACGGCGTGCGCGTGCTGGCGCTGGAGACCTCGCTGTCGGGTCCGCACGCGACCAAAATCCTTGCCGACATGGGTGCGGAGGTTATCAAGATCGAACGCCCCGGCGCGGGCGATGTGATCCGCGGCTGGGACGATGCGGTAGACGGGTTGTCCTCCGGCATCGTCTGGATCGGCCCCAACAAGAAAAGCTTCACCATCGACGTGAAGAAACCCGCCGCGCGGGAAATTCTTCAGCGTCTTGCGGCCCGTGTCGATGTCGTGCTGGAAAATTTCGCGCCGGGCGCCGCCGCCCGCATGGGCCTGGGCGCGGAGGAATTGCGCAGCGCCAATCCGCGCCTCATTTATTGCTCGCTCTCCGGCTATGGGCAGGACGGCCCCTATCGCGACGTGAAAGCCTATGACGCACTGATCCAGGGTGAAGCCGGCCTCATCATGACGACCGGATTCGAGGATCGTCCGGCGCGCGTCGGCGTTTCGGTAACCGACCTCATCTCGTCCATGTATGCGGCCGTCGGCATCCTGACCGCGCTCTATCAGCGCGAACAGACGGGCGTTGGCCAGGTGATCGACATTTCCATGTTCGAGACCGCGGCGTCCTGGCTCGGCTATTTTCCGCATCATTACTGGCATCGCGGCGAGGAACCCAAACGCTACGGCCTGCGCCACCAATACATCACGCCCTACGGACATTACCTCGCGAGCGATGGGCGGTATTTCGGCCTCGCCGTGGCGAGCCCCGCCGATTGGGAAATTTTCTGCAACGCCGTCATCGAGCGGCCCGATCTTCTCGCCGATGCGCGCTTCAAGGACACGCCGGCGCGCCGGGCAAACCGCGAGGAACTGGATGAAATCCTGATCGGGATATTCATGACGCGCCCGTCCGCCGAGTGGCTGGCGCGGCTGGACAGGGTGCGCCTGCCGCACGGCACGGTGAATGGTGTGGGCGATGTGCTGGCGCATCCGCAGATGAAGGCGCGTGAGATGATCCAGGAAATCGACTCGCCGGTCGGGCGCATCCCGGTGCTCGCCAGCCCCTTGCGTCTTTCCGACAGTCCGCAGCGGCTCGATCCCATGCCCGCCCTCGGCGGCGATACGGCTTCGATTCTCAGTGGTCTTGGCTATAGCGCGTTGGAAATTACCGCGTTCCGCAAGGACGGGGTTATATAGCCAAACCCGTGATCCGGATTCCGCCGTAATGCGTCTTGTAGCGGCGGTTGAGCGAAATCATCAGCGCCGTGATGCTTTCCACCACGCGCGACATTTCGAGCGGGCCGGCATCCAGCGGCCGCAAGCCGGGAATAAGCCTCACCAGTGCCGACAGCCGTTCCTTGGCGCTCGCATCGTCGCCGGAAATCAGGATGTCGCAATCGAGCGTCAAGTTCGGATCGTGCAGCATCTCGGCGGAGACATTGTGGAACGCCGAAACCACCGGCACGCCCGGCACGAGCCCCGCGGCCTGTTGCGCGGCCGAGCCCTCCCACACGCCCAGCACGCGCGACGCCCGCCCGCCGACACTTGCCGCCAATGGCACGGTCGTATCGACCAGAATGGCGTTCTTCAGCGCGGGCTTGATGCTCTTCAGAATTCCCGCCTGAGCCGCGAACGGCACGGCCAGCACGGCGATGGTGGCAAGCCCCGCCGCCTGAACATTGCCGAGGCCCGCGATTCTGGCGCCCGGAACCGCAGCACCCACGCGCGCGGCGGCCTCTGCCGCCTTTGCCGCATCGCGCGAGCCGATGGTCACGTCCTCGCCGGCCTTGGCCCAGCGCAGCGCCAGCCCGAAGCCCAGTTCACCAGCGCCGCCGATGATGGCGATTTTTTCCGTCGTCATGCGCATCTCCCTTGCCGGTGGTTGTGTCACGCTGTTGTGCCCGCCGCAAGAATTTGCGGCTATTGTTCACGATCCTTCGAAAGTGTCAGCGTGTGACCTCACCATCCGTACAAATTTTCCCCTTGCCGGGCTTGCCCGAAATCAGCCCGGGCGACGATCTGGCGCGACTAATCGCAGCCGTTCTCAGGGTTGGCGATTTGCAGGCCGAAGCGGGCGATGTGTTCGTCATCGCGCAGAAGATCGTCTCCAAGGCCGAGGGGCGCGTGGTTCGGCTCGATACTGTGACTCCGTCCGAACGCGCCGTGGCCTGGGCGAAAGCCTGGGACAAGGATGCGCGCGCCGTCGAGCTGGTTCTGCGCGAATCCCGCCGCATCGTACGCATGGAACGCGGAATCATCATCGCGGAGACGCGCCACGGTTTCGTCTGCGCCAATGCCGGCGTCGATCTCTCCAACGCGACATCCGGCACGGCAATCCTGCTGCCGGAAAATCCCGATGAATCGGCGCGGATGCTGCAGGCGCAACTCGCGGCGGTGCTCGGCGTGGATGTCGCAATCATCATCTCCGATACCTTCGGCCGCCCCTGGCGCGAGGGCCTCGTCAATGTCGCGCTCGGCGTCGCCGGCATCGCGGCGCTCCTCGATTATCGCGGAGAGACCGACGCGGGAGGGAAATTGCTCCAGGCAACGATCATCGCTATCGCCGACGAGCTCGCCTCCGCCGCGGAGCTGGTGATGGGCAAAGCCGACCGCGTGCCGGTCGCCATTATCCGCGGCGTGCGGGCAGCCTCACGCGAAGGCAGCGGGCGCGATCTTATCCGCCCCGCGGACAGGGACCTGTTCCGCTGAGGCGGTTCACGTCAGATGCTGCGAGATCCATCGCGCGGTCTCGGAACTGGCGCGGGTGTGTCCCAGCAAGGCGCGAAGATCGTCCCATTCATCGACGTCGCGCGCGATATGCGCGTTGTGCAGGATCTTGACCCGCGCACCGCAGCGTTCGGCTTCTTCCAGATGCCGCGCGAAACTGTCGGGACCGAAATGCGATGCGAACAAACTGGGCGGCGAACGCAGCAGCGCGTTCGTGCCGGTTCCATCGAACGAAGGAACGATGACGCAAGATGGAGCATTTGCAGCTTCCGCGAGAATCTCGTCGATGTCGGCTGCTGTCACCAAAGGCAAATCCATCGGGATGCGCAAAAGCGCGGAGACACCTTGCGCGGCACAGATGCGCGAGGCCGCATCGACCGAATGACTTTCGGAAATCTGCTCGGTTTCCACGATGGTTTCCCATCCCAATGCGCGTGCGCGCTCCAGCGCTTGAGGCTCGCGGCTGACCACGAACACGCGATTCGCGCGGGCGACACCCGCTATCATCGCGAAAAAATCCGCGCACAGCGCGGCGGCAAGTGCCGCGCGCGCCTGGGGCGAGAAATGCGCCGCGAGGCGCGTCTTCGATTGCGCGAACGACTTCACCGGGATCAAAACGCCCCTCACGCGCGCGCGCCGCCAAGCCGCAGGACCACGCGGGCAAGCTGCTCCTTGTCGGCAGTTGAGCGCATCACGGTAGGACAGACGATTGGCGTCATCCCAAGGGCCGCGATGGCGGGACTCTGTTCCGCATCGGTTTCGTCGATGACGAAATTCGCGCAGATGTCGCGATAGAGCCGCGCAACGCCGGCCGCCGACACCTCATGTCCCATTTCGCGCATCATTTTGTCGGATGGCCCTTTGAGCGATTTTCCGCCGACCAGCGGCGAGACCGCGATGACGCGCGCACGGTTCTCCCGAAGCGCGTCGCGAATGCCGGGCACGGCGAGGATGGGGCCGATGCTGATCAGCGGATTGCTCGGCGCGATCACGATAGCGTCCGACGCATGCAGGCAATCGATGACGCCTGGGGCGGCAAGCGCGCGCTCGGCACCTTCGAAGACAATCGCCTCCAGTCGAGGTTCGCAGCGCCGCCGCACGAAATATTCCTGCAGATGCATGCGTCCCTCGCCGGTCTGGAGCATGGTCGGCACGGGAGAATCGCTCATCGGCAGAATGCGTGTGCCCACGCCATGCGCGCTGCGGATCGACTCGATCACCTCGGACAGCGTCGCGCCCTCCTTCAGCATGGCGGTGCGATGGATATGAGTCGCCAGGTCGCGGTCGCCAAGCTGGAACCACACGGCACGCCCGTAACCCGCCAGCCCCTCGGCCACGCGAAACGTCTCGTCGCGAAAGCCCCAACCGGTTTGTGGGTTCACGACGCCCGCCAGCGTGTAGATGAGGATGTCGGGATCCGGCGAAACATGCAGCCCGTGCATCACGATGTCGTCGCCGGTGTTGGC
>DASYEG010000245.1:0-16743 GCA_036499145.1 Micropepsaceae bacterium
CCGCCGGGGCCGACAATCTCCGCGCAGCGCCGGGCGAGCGCCTTGGGATCGCGCACATGTTCCAGAATGTTACAGCAGAGAATGGACCTGGGCTTGAAACTGCGGATGCGCGGCAGGTCGGCGTCGGAAAGGATGTCGGCCTTGATATCGATCCCGTGACCTTCGCGCGTGTCCAGGTGAATGATTTGCACGCCGCGGGCGCGCAACGGCGCGAACAGCCGGCGTTCGGCCCAAGGCTGCGCGACCTCGCGAAAATCGCTGGTGCTGCTGCCGACGTTCAAAAGCGGGGACAAATCGTCCGGCGTCCGCTCCCGCAGCAACATCTCCAGCCAAGCCGCCTCGGTTTCGAACATTTCCGCCTCGCTTCGGTCGGGCCGGAGACTGCGGCAAAGGCGTGCGGCTCGCAACGCTTTGATTTTGCCCGGGCGCGCCCCTATCAATAGGGCCTGCGGCAAGTCCCGCGTGTGTATTGCGCGTTCGTGAGGCGCGCGGATTTTAAGGTCGATCGTTGATGCGAAATGAGTCCGGCACGCTTGAAGATCTCCGCGGTGAAATCGATCGCATCGATGATGCCTTGCACGATCTTCTGATCCGCCGCGCCGATGTCAGTCTGGCAATCGCGAAAGTGAAGCAGCCGGTGCCCGGCGGGGCCGGCGCGTTCATCCCCGCGCTCAGGCCGGCGCGCGAAGCCGCGATCCTGCGCCGCCTATTGGCGCGGCACAAAGGCGACCTTCCGCCCCAGGTGCTGGTTCGCATCTGGCGCGAGATCATCGCGGCCAGCCTGCGGGTCCAGAGCAAGTTTCAACTGCACATCTACGCCTCCGACAATCATTCAGGATTGGCCGATCTGGCCCACGCCCATTTTGGCTCGCAGACCCCGCTCCGCACGCATACGCGTTCTTCCATGGTGGTGCACGCCTGTGCGGAGGAGCCTCATTCGCTGGGGATCGTGCCGCTGCCCGAGATCGAGGAGGCAGGGCCCGCATGGTGGGCGCAACTGGCTCCCGCCGGCGAGAAGGGGCCGCGCGTGGTCGCCAAGCTGCCTTTCGTCCAGGATGGCGAGGATGGTCTTTCGGCCTATGCCATCGGCACGGTGGAACAGGAGCCCTCGGGGGACGACACGACGCTGCTCCTGCTCGAGATTGCACCGGGCGTTTCACGCGCGACGCTGCAATCTTTTCTCAAGAGCGCCGGGCTGAACGCAAAGCTGACCGCCGCCGGCCGGCTGCGGGAAAAAAATGCGCCGGACGAAATCCTCCTCGAAGTGAAGGAGTTCGTCGGCAAGGACGATCCGCGTCTCACCGCGCTCGCCGATGCGGCCGGAGGCGCCATCATCCGCGCGGCGCCGATCGGGGGGTACGCCAACCCGGTCATGCTGCCCGCGGCGGTGCGCTGATGGGTTTCGCGCCATGACTCCATCCCCCAAACCCGGCGTCATGGACATCGATGCCTATGTGCCCGGCCGCTCGGAGGCCAAGGGCGCGGCCCGCGTTTACAAGCTGTCCTCGAACGAATCGCCGTTTGGCCCCAGTCCCAAGGCGATCGCTGCCTATGAAGCGGCCGAACCCGTGCTCGGCGTGTATCCCGAAGGCAGCGCCCGCATCCTGCGCGAGGCCATCGCCGCGCATTACGGATTGGCCGCGGACCGGATCGTTTGCGGCAATGGGTCGGACGAGATTCTGACGCTGCTCGCCAATTGCTATGTGCGTCCGAAGGACGAGGTGCTGTTCGGCGCGCATGCGTTCTCGCTCTACAAAATCGTGACGCTCGCCAATAGCGGCGTTCCGGTCGAAGTGCCGACGCGGGATCTGCAACTCGATGTCGGCGATGTCATCGCCCGCGTCCGTGAAAAGACGCGCCTCGTCTATATCGCGCATCCGAACAATCCGACCGCGACCTATATTCCGGTCTCCGAGATGCGCCGGCTGCATCGCGCGCTTCCCGATTCCGCGCTCCTCGTGATCGACGCGGCTTACGCGGAATACGTACAGAAAAATGATTACGAGGCGGGGATCGAACTCGTCAGCACGACCAACAATGTCGTGATGACGCGGACGTTTTCGAAGGTCTATGGCCTCGCGGGAATCCGCATCGGCTGGGCCTATTGCCCCAAACCCGTGGCCGATGTGCTCAATCGCGTGCGTGCGCCCTTCAACATCAATATTGCGGCACAGCGCGCGGCCGTGGCGGCGCTGGCCGACCGGGGACACACGGAAAACGCCATACAACACAATGCCTTCTGGCGGAGCTGGCTGACCGAACAGATTCGTGGCTTGGGCCTTCGCGCCGATGACAGCGCCGCCAATTTCCTCCTCATCCATTTCCCCGATACACCGGGACGCAGCGCCGACGATGCGGATCGCTTTTTGATGGCGCGAGGTATAATTATGCGGGCGTGCGGTTCCTACACCCTGCCGCAATGTTTGCGTCTTACTGTCGGCAGTGAGGAAGCAAACCGGGCGGCGATCGCCGCTTTGGATGAGTTCATGGCATCACAATGAACGACACCAGTCCTATCTTTGAAAAGATCGCGCTCATCGGCGTTGGGTTGATCGGCTCGTCCATCGCCCATGCCGCGCGCCGTGGCGGATTGGCGCGCCATATCGCGGCCTATGTCCCGCGCGCCGAGACTCGCGCGCGCGTGGAAAAAATCGGCTTTGCGGATTCGCTGCATGACCAGTTGGAGTCTGCCGTTGCCGGCGCCGATCTTGTCGTCTTGGCGACGCCTGTCGGCGCCTATGCCGCGCTGGCCGCGAGCATCGCGCCCTATCTTAAACCTGGCGCGATCCTCACCGATGTCGGCTCGGTCAAAGGCCAGGTGATAAAAGAGATCGGACCGCACGTTCCCAAGGATGTGCATTTCATTCCCGGTCATCCTGTCGCGGGCACCGAGCAATCGGGCCCGGAAGCAGGCTTCGCGGAGCTGTTCGACGGCCGTTGGTGCATTCTGACGCCACCTGCCGGAACCGATCCGGAAGCGGTGGAGAGATTGAAAGCGTTCTGGCAGCGTTGCGGCAGCGCCGTCGAGACCATGGATGCCAAGCATCATGATCTTGTGCTCGCCATCACCAGCCACGTGCCGCATCTGATCGCCTACAACATCGTGGGCACGGCCGCCGATATGGAAACGGTCATCCAAAGCGAGGTGATCAAATATTCCGCCAGCGGCTTTCGCGACTTCACCCGGATCGCAGCCTCCGATCCCACGATGTGGCGCGACATCTTCCTTAACAATCGCGAAGCCGTGCTCGAAATGCTGGGACGCTTCAACGAGGATTTGGCGGCGCTTCAGCGTGCGGTGCGTTGGGGCGATGGTGACGCGCTGTTCAATCTTTTCACCCGCACCCGTGCGATCCGCCGTTCCGTGATCGAGGCGGGGCAGGATACGCCCGCACCCGATTTCGGCCGGTCAGGGAACGTGGCCGGAGGCCGCTGAGCCCGAAGAAAACCGCATGTCGCCATTGGCGAAGGCCAGGCCAAAACTTGTTGCGGTCTTGCCCTTCGGGCCATCGCCTTGGAGCGCCCCGGTCACGCGGTCATTCTCGTCGAGCGCGAGATCTCCTTTCAGATCGGCATGTCCGCCGGGCCAGTCGAGCGCGAGATTGTTGACGGTCAGCGTGCCCGTGCGGCCGCGCCATGCCGCCGCCGCATCGGCGAGACTCATCATGCCGGCCCGCAACGCATCGAGCGCATCGCCTTGCGTGAATTTTGCGCGCAGATCGATCCGCGTCAGTTGAGTCTCGTCCATGCCGCCGGCATAGCCGTTTCCGATTTTCGCATTGTCGATCATGAGCGCCAGATCGATGCTGTCGTCGGGGCGCGCCAAGAGATGAAACTGGGCGCGGGCCGCCACCGCGGTACGGTTGGGCTCGGCGCCGCGCGTCGCATCTTTCACTTGCGGCTCCAGAAGGTCGAGGTCGAACCGCGTAAGACGATCATTGACCAGGATCGCGCTGGCCCGCGCAATGCCGGGCGTGACGAATGTCACGCGCGGCACGGTTCCGCGCGTCAGCGGCGGCTGCGCAAAGGATTGCAGCCCCGACGCTTCGAAAATATAGCGGTTCTGACCGTACGAAAGTCTGTGCAGCGCAAGCTTTTCGGTGCGCCAGGCGGTTTCGCCTTCCGGCGCCTGATGCGAGAACGTGACGCCGGAGAGCACCGCATCGATGCGGAAAGGGTAGCCGCCGACCGATTTCTCCGCGAAGGCGAAGACGATTCCGGGGATGACCTCGCCGCCATTGGCGCGGTCGAGACGTGCTGCCAGCGTATCGGCCTGCACGCGCCAGAACACGCTGTACAGGACGATAACCAGAAGCAGCAGGCTGACCGGGCCATAAAAGAAGATGCGATTGGAATAGGACATGGATCACGAAATAGGGTTGAGCCCGGGCACTGTGTCAGGTCAGGTGCATTTGGAATAGCCGCAGGATATGCAGGTGTCGCAGCCTTCGAGCTTGACGAATCCTGCGGCGCTGCATCGTGGACAGGTGCGCACGGCCGCCCCTTCGGCACCCGCAACGGCAGCGGCCGCGCGCTGCGCGTCGGATTCGCCGGAGCCAGGCTGTGTCATGAAGCCGATGGCGATCAGATGCCGCTCGATCACTTCACCGATTGCGGCAAGGAGCGAGGGGATATAACGCCCGCCCATCCATTGACCGCCGCGCGGATCGAATACCGATTTGAGTTCCTCCACCACGAAGCTGACGTCGCCGCCGCGCCGGAACACCGCGCTGATCATGCGGGTGAGGGCAACCGTCCAAGCGTAATGCTCCATATTCTTGGAATTGATGAAGATCTCGAAGGGACGTTTGCGCCCGCCCTCCTCGATATCGTTGATGGTGATGTAGAAGGCATGGTCCAGATCGGGCCAGCGCACCTTGTAGGTGTGGCCGGGAAGATCGCCGGGGCGGTCGAGAGGCCTTGTCATGTAAACCACATCGGCAGGCTCGGCGCGTTCCGCGAAGCGGTAGGCCGGCGCGGTCCCGGGCAATGCCCGCGCGCCGCGTGCCGCGATCGATGGAACCGCTTGGACCGCAGGCGCAAGATTCGCGGGCAGAACGGCGGAAGGCGCGAGCCCCTCGGCGCGCTCCGTTTCCAGCACGGCTCCGGTCACCGGATTGGGGCGATAGGTGGTGCACCCTTTGCAGCCCTCCCGATAGGCGGTGCGATAGACGTCCTTGAAGTCGGCGAAGGAAATCTGCGGCGGACAATTGATGGTTTTGGAGATCGAGCTGTCGATATATTTCTGAGCCGCGGCCTGTACGGCGACATGCTCTGACGGACTAAGCTCCTGGGCCGTGACGAAATAATCGGGAAGCTGCGTATCCTCGCCGAAGAGGCCGCGGAACCTGCGATAGGCGTAATCGCTGACCTTTTCTTCGCGCCGGGTTCCGTCCGGCATCAATACATTGCGCGTATAGGAATGGGCGAAGACCGGTTCGATGCCGCTGGAGATGTTGTCCGCGAACAGCGAGATGGTGCCGGTCGGCGCGATCGAGGTCAAAAGCCCGTTGCGGATGCCGTGGCCGGCGATCGCCGCGCGGATAGGCTCGGGAAGACCGGCGATGTTGGGCCGGGCCAGATAGGCATCCTTGTCGAACAGCGCGAAGGCGCCCTTTTCCGCGGCCAGTTCGGCGGAAGCCCCATAGGCCTCATCCCGTACGATCCTGAGCCAATGTTCGATCAGCGCAAGACTGCGCGAGGAGCCATAGCGGGCGCGCGCGAAGATGAGTGCATCGGCCAAGCCCGTGACGCCGAGACCGATGCGGCGCTTCTGCTTGGCTTCGTCTTCCTGCGCGGGCAGGGGAAAGCGCGAAACGTCGATGATGTTGTCGAGAAAGCGCACCGCCACCCGCGCGAGCCGCGCCAGCTTCGTTTCGTCGAGGCGGGCATCCTCCGTAAACGGATGGTCCACCAATTTGGCGAGATTGATGGAACCGAGCAGGCATGCGCCATAGGGCGGCAGGGGCTGTTCGCCGCACGGGTTGGTCGCGTAGATCGTCTCGCAATAGGAGAGATTGTTCAGCGCGTTCACACGGTCGATGAAGATCACGCCCGGCTCGGCCGCCTCATAGGTCGTAATCATGATCTTGTCCCACAGCGCGCGCGCCGAAAGCGTCCGATAGACCGTGCCGTCGAACGTCAGGTCCCAGGAATCGTCCGTCTCGACCGCGCGCAGGAATGCGTCCGTCACCAGCACCGAGAGGTTGAAATTGCGCAGGCGGTTTCCGGCGCGCTTGGCAGCGATGAAATCCTCGATATCCGGGTGGGAGCAGAGCAGCGTCCCCATCATCGCGCCGCGCCGGGCGCCGGCCGACATGATGGTGCGGCACATCGAATCCCACACATCCATGAAGGAAACCGGTCCCGAGGCATCGGCGCCCACGCCTTTGACGGGCGCGCCCTTCGGCCTGAGCGTCGAGAAATCATAGCCGATCCCGCCGCCCTGCTGCATGGTGAGGGCGGCTTCGCGCAAATGGGCGAAAATGCCCGAGAGATCGTCGGGCACGCGGCCCATGACGAAGCAGTTGAAAAGCGTCACGGAGCGGCCCGTTCCCGCGCCGGCCAGGATGCGCCCCGCCGGCAGGAAATGATGACCGGCAAGGCTTGCCTCGAACGCCGCCGCCCATTCGTGCCGCTTCTCGGGCGCTTCGGCCTCAGCCGCGGCGCGTGCCACGCGGGCCCAGCTTTCCTCGAAACTGCGGTCGAGCGGCGTGCCGTCGGCCGCCTTGAGGCGGTATTTCATGTCCCAGATCTGATGGGAGAGTGCGTCCACGTTTCGGACTTTCTCAAAAACTTAGTGGCTCAGAGGCTTGGTGGGTCTTTCACAACGCATGATGCGGGCGGATTGGGGTCCGGATCATCGCATCCGTAGCGCGAGAGTCAACTGCATGTTCTCTTTTTGTTCGTTCGACGCAGAGGCCCAGCGTCAACCGGCAGGATAGGTCGCATGCACCCGCCGCGAACGCTCCAGATATAGGAGCCAGGCAACGGCAAGAACAATCTGCCGCAGACCGGCGACGACCGCGGGACCGCGCAACTGATTGGCTAGTGCGCGATCGGAAAGTTGCCATACCGCTCCCACCAGCGCGATGCCTAATCCCAGGACCCCGAGCGTCAACATGGTGATGAAATAAATCTTGGCAATGGAGGTGGCGTTCGGGCGCCGCCGATAGAGCGCGATGCCCGAATAGAACGCGAAGCCGGCCAGCCCCAGTTCCAGCACGGCTTCGTAGACGAGCGCGTTCTGCAACGTCGCGGATCGCGCCGCCGCCTGCCACGCGCCGACGAGACCCAGCACCGCCAGAAGCGGGATGAGAAGCGTCAGATAAAGGCAGAGCGCCAGAAGCCAGCCGCGCACACCCTGCAGCCGGGTCTCTTGTGTGACAACAGCATCGCGCGAACTCATCTCGTCCCCCTCATGCTCAACACCTTATAATCCAGGCGCGGTGGATCGCGAATTGGCCTCGCGCCCAGCCTCGGCCAACAGGCGGTTCGTCGCGTCCTCGGTGCGGCGCTGAAGTTCGTCCATGAACGCCTGGCGTGTAAGGCCCGGTGGAATGGGTTCGAGAAATTCCACCACGATGCGGCCAGGCCGCTTCAGGAAGCCGGTCCAGAACAGTCCCGAATTGTGCGCCGCCGGCACGCAGGCAATGTCCAGCAATGCGTAAAGCGCCGCTACCCCGGGTTTATAGTCCGGCGCGTCGCCGGGTTTTTTGCGCGTGCCTTCGGGGAAGATGACGATGGGACGGCCTTCGTTGCTGGCACGCCTGGCTTCGGCGGCCATGGCGCGGATGGCCTTCGCGCCGGCGGACCGGTCGATGGCGATCATCCGCATCTTGCGGCAATACCAGCCATAGAGCGGAATCCTCAGCAGCGATTGCTTGATCACGATGGCGGGTCCCGGCAGAAGGCAGAGAAACGCGATGGTCTCCCACATGCTGAAATGTTTCGAGGCCACCAGCACGCGCGGCTCGGCAAAGGTGCCGCGCACTTCCAGTCCGGTGCCGGCGATCCATTTCAATCCGAACAGCGAGAGCTTCGCCCAAATGCGCGCCGCCGCCAGGGTCGCGCCCGGCGGCAGCAGAAGCAACGGCAGGAGCCCGACATTCATGATGACCGAAATCGAGATGAACCAGGCGAGAAACAGCGCCGAGCGAACGATAAGGATCATGCGTCACGCCTGCCAAGCGCTCCGGCGACGCAAACACGTACGATGCTGGCGAGATATTTGACATATTCGCCATTGAGACGTTTGGCGTTTTCCCAGGACAGCATCTTCACGGCTTCGGCCGATACCGGATAGGGGATCAGCGTCACGCCGGGCATTTCGGCGCCGAATTCCACCAGGCTGCGCGGCATGTGATAAGTGGCCGTCACGACAATGAGGCTGCCATAGCGGTGAGCGCGCACCCAGCGCGCCGCCTCCGCGGCATTGCCCCGCGTGTCGAGAGCGGCAAAACCCAAATCGGCGCAGCAATCGAAGGCCTGTCCGCCGTGAAGCAGCGTCTTCAGAGTGGGCTTGGAGATGAGCTTGTTCACCCCGGTGATCAAAAGCCGCTGCCCGCCGCCGGCCTCCAGCAGTGTGACGGCGGGACCCAGACGGCCCCCTTCGCCGGTGAGCGCCACGATGGCGTCGGCCTTGGCGATGGCGCCCGCGCGCGGAAGGGGAAGATCGACGACGAAAAACGAAAATCCGATCGCATAAAGCACCAAGGCCAGGACGGCCAAGGAAAGCGCTGTACGGAGGGTCCGTTTGCGCTTTGTCCTGCCGCTCGCATGGGTCTGACCGTGCTCTCGCTGTTTCATGATAGGATTTTAGCGCAGCTAATAGAGTTCGTGCAGCGCGGCAACGACCGAAAGCCGGGCCGTCGCCCAGGCGATGGCCGCCGCCCCTGCGGGGATGAGCGCAAGCCAGCCGAGATCGCGCAGGGGTAGTCCCAGTGGCGGCAGGAACGAGACGCTCGAAACCCCGAGCTGGTCGAGACTTCCCGCAGCGGCGAAGATCAATGTGGCAATCGCCGCGCCGCATGCCGCGGCGATCAACGCGGCTACGAAATAATGCCATTCGAAGGCGCGTGCGATGAAGCGGTCCTGGGCTCCCATCAGGTGCAGCAACTGCACGATCTCGTGATGGGCCGCGAGCCCCGCGCGCGTGGCGAAGGCAACGGTGGCGGCGGTTCCGACAGCAATCAGGGCCAGGATCGCAAGTGCCGCGAACACGACGCTGTTGGCCGTGTTCTTGAGCCGCCCGATCCAGCGTCCGTGATCGTCCAGCACCGCGTGAGGCGCCGCCGCCTTCAAACGCTTTTCCAGCGCCGTCAGATCGGGTGTCGCGCCGGCCGCGAGCTGCACATCGATCATCCGTGGAAATGGAAGGACCGCAACCACCGCATCGCGTCCAAGCCAGGGTTCCACCAAAGCGAGATTGTCGGCATCGGAGAGCGCGGTGGCATGGAGGATTCCGGGCGTGCCGCTCAGAATCCGCACCGCGGCGTTCACTTCGCGGGCCGGTGCGGAATCGCCTTCCGGCAGAATCTGCACCGTGATGCGTCCGGCGAGCCCAGCCTGCCAGGATTCGGCGGTGCGCTGCGCGATCAAGACACCGCCCAGTGCAAGGCCGGCAAGGAAGGCCATCACCGCGATCACCAGATCAAGGGATATGGCGCCGTCTTCGCGCGGCAGGATGCGGCCGGCGCGTCTTTGGCGCGGCTCACGTGTGGCGCTCTCGCTCATCGGTTGCTCCGCATTTCGATGACCCGTCCGTCGATCAGCCGCATCTCGCGTGCGCGCGTGCTTTCCACCAGCGCCCGGTCATGGGTTGCGATCATCACCGTGGTGCCGAAACGATTGAGCTCGGCGAACAGCCGGATCAGCCTTTCGCCCATCTCGGGGTCGACATTGCCGGTGGGTTCGTCGGCGAGCAGAAGATCGGGTTTGGCCACGACGGCGCGGGCGATGGCGACGCGCTGCTGTTCACCGCCCGACAATGTCGGCGGTCTTGCCTGCAGCCTCGTGCCCAAACCGACCCAGGAGAGCAGCTCTTCGACGTCGCGGCGATATTCCGCCGGGCGGTGGCCGGCGAGCCGCAAGGGCAGCGCCACATTGTCGAACGCCGAGAGATGGTCGAGCAGACGGAATTCCTGGAACACCACGCCGACGCGCCGGCGCAAGGCGGGCAGATCGGCGCGCTTCAGACGCGCCAGATCGCGCCCGAAGAGCGAGATCAAACCGCGCGACGGTTTTTCCGCCATGAAGACGAGTTTAAGCAGGCTGCTCTTTCCCGCGCCCGATGGTCCGGTGAGGAAGGTGAGCGAGCCCGGGTCCAGCGCGAAACTGACATCGCGCAGAACCTCCGGTCCGGCACCGTAACGCATGCCGACATTTTCGAACCGGACCATGCTCCTCTCGACGGGGTTGCGCGTAGTTTCGCCCGAATCGGCGTTGGCTGACCATAGCGAGCGTGCGGCGGCCGCGCCACGATGCTGTAAGCTCCCGCGTGTGCGCAATAGATGCGCGTTCTCCCTTGTCATGCCGCGAACGATGCTGCAATTTCCGGTGAAGGGCGCGCGATTTTGAAACCATGATCCTTACCTGCCCATCGTGCCGGACGCGGTATCAAACCGATGGCGCACAGTTCAAGCCGCCGGGCCGCAATGTGCGCTGCGCCAAATGCGGACAGGTCTGGTATCAAGCCAAGCCCGAACCCGAGACCGAGGTCGAGCCCGAACCTGTTCTGGCGCCGCCGAGCGTGCCCCCTCCCAGCAAGCCCATGGCGGCGGAACTTGCGGCGCCCATGCATGGCGCGCTCGATTTCGGTGTGGCATCCGGCATCGAGCCGGAGCCGGCCAGCGCCGATATTCGCTTGCGTTCCCGCGGCACGGCCTTTGCGCAGGCCGTGGGGTGGCTTGCGCTGATCGGCCTGATCGGCGCGATCGGCTGGAGCACCATTCAATATCGCGAGACCATCGCCGGCCTGTGGCCGCAATCCGCATCGCTTTACAGCGTTTTGGGTTTGCCGGTTAATGTGCGCGGCATCACGCTGACCAACATCGCCTACAAGCAGGAATATGAAGACGGCCAGCAGGTGCTCTCGGTCACCGGCAAGATCGTCAACGTCAGCAAGCGCGATCAGGTGGTGCCGGAGATCCGCGTGGTGCTGTTGGATAATGCCAAGCACGAACTCTATCATTGGACGTTCGATGCGGGCATCCAAACCCTGAAGCCCGGTACAGAGACCCCCTTCATGACCAGACTTTCGAGCCCGCCGGCCGAAGCCCGCGACCTCAATGTGCGTTTCGTGGATAGCGGCGAGACGCGGTGATGGCTGCCATGACATTTCGATCCGCCGCATGATGGGCGCGGAGGCGCAAGAGCGCATTCTCTTTTCCGAAGAGCAGATCGCAAGCCGCGTGAAAGAGGTCGCGCGCGAGATTGCGGGCGCCCCCTTGCGCCCCGGCATTGCGGTGCCGATTCTTGCGGGCGCCTTCGTCTTCGCAGCCGACCTGCTGCGGGCGCTGGCGTCCGAAGGATTGGACCTGGAGACCGAATTCATCTGGCTCAGATCCTATGGAGCTTCCGACACTCCGTCCGAAATCGCGGTGCTGAAAGGCCCCGGCGATTTGGTTCGTGGGCGGACGGTCCTCATGATCGACGGTGTGCTGGACCGCGGAGTCACCTGCGCGCGCGCGCGCCAGCTTCTGATGGCGGCCGGCGCCGTCCAAGTGATCTGCGCGGTCGCCGTGGTGAAATCCTATCCCGATGCGCGGTACCGCGCAGATTATGCGCTGTTCCGGGCGGGCGAGGAATTCCTCTATGGCTATGGCATGGATCGCGCGAGCCTCAGCCGGGGCTTGCCGGACATCCGGGTGACGGAAAACAAAAAGCTCTCACGCCCAGCGTAAGAGCTTTTTGACTTAGGGGAACTGCTTCAGCAGGCGTTCGATGTAATCGAGTTCTTCCGGGGCGCGTTCGTTTTCGCCTGCCCGCTTGCGCAGTTCTTCCAGGATTTCGCGGGCCCGCGCGAGATCGGTTTGATCGGGAATCTTGATGTTGCCGCCGGCCATGGAGCCCGCCTGATCCAGCGGCCGGCCGAGGGGGTCGGTCCGTTCGCCGTTCTGCTGATCCTTGCCGTCGCCGGGCTGCTGACCGTTCGCCGTCATGATGTTCTTGGCGAGCTGCTGAGCGCTGTCGCGCAGCTGTTCGAGGGCGCGCTGTTGTGCGCCTTCGGCGTTCTGCAATTGATTGCCGGCGAGATTGTCTTTCGATTGGCCCATTTCGCGGCCCGCCTGATCGAGCCCTCCGGGCATCTGTACGCCGTTCTTGCCGAGCCCCTGGATGATCTTGTCGAGCTTATCGCGCAGGCCCTGCTGGTCCTGGGCAAGGGCGCCGGGATCGCCACCCTGTCCTGGGACGGGCTGGCCGTTCTGACCCTGGCCGGGTTGTCCCTGACCAGGCTGGCCCTGACCGGGACGCTGGCCGAATTGCTGACCGAACTGGCCTTGGCCGGGTTGACCGCCCTGCTGTCCCTGTTGGCCTTGCTGGCCCATTTGCCCCTGGCCCTGCTGACCCTGGCCCTGCTGGCCGCGTTGTCCCTGCTGACCTTGGCGGAAGGTGCGGTCCAGAAGCTGCCGCTGACCGCCCATGATGTCGCCAAGGCCCTGCAGCGCCTGATTCATGGCGTTTTCCTGCGGCGTGCCTTGACCCTGCTGGCCTTGCTGGCCCGGTTGACCGGGCTGTCCGCCGCGGCCGGCCATCATCTTCATGTTCTCCATCATCTGCATCAGGGCCGCGAGCATCTGGCGGGCCTGATCGCGATTTCCCGTGCGGGCGAGATCTTCGATCGCCTTCAGGAGGTCCTGGAGATCTTTTTGCGACATCGCGCGCGCGCCGGGCGGCATCTGGCCCATCTGCTGGTTGCCGCGTTGGGCGTTGCGCGCGAGCTGTTGCATGTAGCGCGCCATAGCCTGGCGCAGCTTGTCCATCAGGGCACGGATTTCTTCATCCGGGGCGCCGCGTTCCAACGCGTCCTGGAGCTGTTCCTGTACCTTGCGCAATTCTTCGGCGGCGTTGGCGAGATCGCCGTCTTCGATGGCGAGCGCCATGTCCCACATGAAATTCTGTGAGGTTTTGAAGCCCGGATCGTTCTTAGGGCTGGAAAGACGATAGTTCAGCGAACGCAGCGCCAGATAATTGCTGAAATCATCCTTGTAGAATTGCTGCGGCCCGAGGCTCAACGCATCCAGCGCCGTCTGCACCTTGGGGCGCGACTTCTCGCCGTCGACCGCGAGGGTTTTGCGCTGCTCGATCAGCGATTGTGCGAGCGGCTCGGTGAAGACGCGCTGCGGCAGCTTGATCGTCAACGGCGCGCTCGTGCCCGTCTGACCGGCGGCGTCCGTCGCCTGCAGCGAGATATGAACGTTCGAACCCGCAAACGCATGCGCGGTGAGATCGCGATACACCGTGTCGGAGACCACGCGCCCCGTGCCGGGCACCGGCAATTCGACGGTGAGCGTTTCGGCGGATGCGATCTCCCGGCCCTTGTCGTCGAGCGGGCGGATGCGGGCCGCCGCCTTCACCACGCCGTAATCGTCCTGGCCTTTGTAGGAAAGCTTCAGGGCCGCGTTCTGCTGTGCGGCCGGCGTTTCCGTGAACGCGATCGTCGGCGGTTTGTCCGGAATTGTGATGAAGTAATAATTCCCATAGCTGTGAGAGCCCAGCCGGATCGACACATGGGAGTTGACCGCGATGTTGAGCTTGGCTTCGTAGCCGGCATCGCCTTTGACGAATTTGGGCTGGCCGCCCTTGGGGATCGGCCGCGCATCGATGGTCGGGCGGCTGGATGTGCCGCGCAAACGCATGACCAACGTGCTGTTGACGGGAGCCTGGATGTCGCCCGAGGCTGTCATCACCGTGGTGTCGGTGAGCGAGCGCGGCGGCAGGCCGGTGTAAATGGGTGGCGAAACCCAGGCGACGAAGACCGAATTGTCGACCGCATCCCCAAAAACAGGGAACAGGCCTGAGACCAGCCTTTGGCCCGATTGCGGACCCGCGATCAGGAATCCGGCCAGCACACCGAGCAGCACCGCGAAGCGCAAGCCACGGGGGTCGCGTCTGCCCATGCCCGGCGAAGGCAGCGCAAGGCGCAGACCCTTGGCCGAAGCGAGCAGCCTGATGATGTGGGCCCGCCAGAGTCTCTCGGCCAAGGGATCGCCCTTGCCGGCGGCGACGACGTCCATTCCTTCCGTGATCGGACGATTGGGAAGATCGCTGTCGCGTTCCACGCGCCGCGCGCCGTCTTCCCAGCGGGGGTTGCGAAAGCGCGCGAAGGAGCGCCAGAACACGAACAGCAGCGCGCCGAAGAACGCCAGCAGCAGCACCGCGTGCACCGCACCCGGAATAAAGGCAAACGCGCCGGTCAGCGCCAGAATCATCCCGGCGCCGAAAATGCCAAGGCCTGGCCACATCGCCGGCCAGATTCGTTCCCAGAGCAGAATCAATCTGGCGGTCGCGACGAAACGCTCGGCCTTTTGGCGGCGCGCTTCCCGTTCGTTCTTGTTCTCAGTGCTCAAGCCAGCCCGGAACCCGTTCCAGCGCGATAAGCGCTTCTAGCGTCATACGCGGCTTAACCACACACCATTCTCGCCCGTTCACCAGAACTTCGGCGGCGGGCGGGCGAACATTATAGGCGGATGCCATTACCGCGCCATAGGCTCCCGCCGTCATGATCGCCATCAGATCATCCCCCCGGGTTTCCGGCAAGTCTCGATCCCGCGCGAAGGTGTCTGCGGTTTCGCACACCGGCCCGACGACGTCATAACGCCGGGTCTGAAGTTTCGGGTCCGGTGCCAAAACGGGAAGGATGTCGTGATGGGCGTCATAGAGCGCAGGGCGGATGAGATCGTTCATCCCCGCGTCGAGCACCAGGAATGTCTTGGATTCGCCGGGTTTCGCGTAGATCACACGCGAAACCAGGATTCCTGCGTTGGCGGCGATCAGCCGGCCCGGCTCAAGAATCGCCTGCACGTCCAGCCCGCGCGTGGCCGCCGCGATCACCGCGCCATAAGCGTCCGGATCGGGAGGCGGCGCATTGTCCAGCCGGTAGGGTACGCCCAAGCCTCCGCCCAGATCGGCGCGCAAAATTCTGTGACCATCGCCGCGCAGCTCCGCGATGAGCGCGCGCACGCGATCGAAAGCCGCGCGGAAAGGGTCGAGATCGGTGATCTGACTGCCGATATGAACATCGACGCCGACGACCTCGATGCCGGGAAGTTTCGCGGCCCTGGCATAGGTTTCGCGGGCCCGCGTCCAGGGAATGCCGAATTTCGTCTCATAGGTGCCGGTGGTGATCTTGGCGTGCGTCTTGGCGTCCACGTCGGGATTGACGCGAATGGTGATCGGCGCGGTGGCCCCCAGGCTAACAGCGATCTGGCTGAGCGCTTCGAGTTCCGGCTCGCCCTCGACATTGAATTGGTAGATGCCTGTTTCCAACGCAAGGCGCAGCTCTTCGCGCGTCTTGCCGGCGCCGGAGAAGACGATGCGGTTTGCCGGAATGCCGGCCGCAAGCGCTTTTTTCAATTCGCCGCCGGAGACCACGTCGGCGCCCGAACCCAGCCGCCCCAAAGTCTTCAGCACGGCGATATTGCCGTTCGCCTTCACCGAAAATGCGATCAGCGAATCCTTGGGGAGCGCCGCGGCGAAGACATTGTAATGGCGCGTCAGCGTGGCCGTCGAATAGCAATAGAACGGCGTGCCGACGGCTTCGGCGATTTCGGTCAAAGGAACATCTTCGGCCGACAGAATCCCGTTTTTGTAGTGGAAATGATTCACGCAGGTCTGCTCACGGCCCCGTGGTGTAGGGCGGCGTCGTGCCGCCCGGCTCGCCCAGCGGCCTCGGCGGCAGTGACGGGTCTTTCTGCGGATTCTGCAAAATCTGCTTTTGCGCCTGCATCGTCTGGGTCTGCATCATCGCGCCCAGGGGCCGTTCCAAATTGGCTTTCACGCCGCAGGACGCGAGCGCCAAAGCGATGAGCGCGAACGGCAGAAGACGCGGACTCATTGCAACTGCTCCTTCCAGAAGCCGATCTGTTCGCGCACGCGAGACGGTGCGGTGCCGCCAAAGCTTGTGCGCGCATTCACCGATGCCTCGAGCGACAGCACTTTATAGACGTCCTTGGTAATCTTGGGGTCGAGTTTTTTCAGTTCGGCCAGTGGAAGGGCATCGAGCGCCACACCGAGCGTCTCGGCCCGTGCCACGGCCTTTGCGGCGATATGGTGCGCCTCGCGGAACGGCTTGTTGCGTTTGGCCACAATCCAATCGGCCAGATCGGTCGCGGTCGGATAGCCTTTTTCCGCGGCGCGCCGCATGGCGTTCTTGTCGACGGTGAGCGCGCTCGTCATTCCGGCCATGGCGGCAAGCGCCAGATCGAGCGCGTCGGAGGCCGCGAACACCGGCTCCTTGTCTTCCTGCAGATCCTTGGCGTAGGCGAGCGGTAGGCCCTTCAACACCGTGAGGAGGCCGACGAATGCGCCCAGGATGCGCCCCACTTTCGCGCGCGACAGTTCGGCGGCATCGGGATTGCGCTTCTGCGGCATGATGGAGGAGCCGGTGGAAAACGCATCCGGCAGCCGGATGAATCCGTAAGCGGGCGAGGCCCAAAGCACGATTTCTTCGGCCAGGCGCGAAAGATGCGCTCCGGCTATGGAGGCGGCCGCGAGGAATTCGAGCGCGAAATCGCGCGCCGA
>DASYEG010000246.1:0-15602 GCA_036499145.1 Micropepsaceae bacterium
GCCGCTTGGATCCCAAGCCGGAACCTTAAGCGCAGGCTTCCGTTTCCTTCCCAAGGGCCACGCTGGGGAGAACGTCATGCGCAATATGATGATGGTGGGAGTGATCTTGGTGGTGCTGGGCATCGTCGGCCTGATCGTCCAG
Source organism: Micropepsaceae bacterium (assembly GCA_036499145.1). GTDB lineage: Bacteria > Pseudomonadota > Alphaproteobacteria > Micropepsales > Micropepsaceae > CAIYRG01. Next base: position 143 of record DASYEG010000246.1, read on the forward strand.
AATGTCCATTTCACGGAAACCAAGAAAGTCGTCGATATCGGCCCGCTCAAGGTCAATTCCGAGGAGCAGCACAATGTGCCGATTCCGACGATTGCTGGAATCGTCGCGGTTCTCGCGGGTCTCGGCATCGTTTTTGCCGCCCGCCGCGGCACGCCCTAGACGACCAACGCGGCAGAACCCCAAATCCGGCGCGCAGATAATCGGCGATGCCGCCGATTGACGATTCAGAGGCGAGGCTTTCAACAAGGCGCCGCCCCAAAAGAATCGCTTCACTTTCGCGTCCCGCGGATGCGAATTTGCGCTCAGAGTGTCCGTTGCCCGCAGGCTTTCCCAGCGCGCCTCGCGGGACTTTGAGGAGCAGCCATGGCCGAACCCGAGAACGCGTCCACGTCCCCCTTGCCGCTTCAGGGTTTGCGGGTGCTGGACGTGAGCCAGGTCATGGCGGGGCCGTTCTGCTCGATGCTGCTCGGCGACATGGGCGCGGATGTCATCAAGATCGAGCCTCCCGACGGCGGCGATCAGACACGCCGCGCCATGGGGTTCAAACTCAAGGGCAATGACAGCCTCGGCTTCTTCAACCTGAACCGCAACAAGCGCAGTCTTGCGCTGAACCTGAAGAGCAAGGCGGCGCGGGACGTGTTCTACCGGCTGACCGAAACCGCCGACATCCTGATCGAGAATTATCGGCCCGGTGTCACCAAAAGACTCGGCATCGATTACGAGACGCTCGCCAAGATCAATCCGCGTTTGATCTATGCGAGCATTTCGGGCTTCGGCCAGACCGGACCGTGGTCCCAGCGTCCCGGCTTCGACCTGATCGCGCAGGCTATGGCGGGCGTCATGAGCATCACCGGGCAGCCGGGCGGACCGCCGACAAAGGCCGGCGTGCCGGTGTCCGATATCGGCTGCGCCCTGTTCGCGCTCTATGGAATCATGACCGCCTATATCGGCCGCGAGAAAACCGCGCGCGGCCAATATGTCGATGCCTCGCTGTTCGAGGCCGCCATCGCCTTCAGCATCTGGGACATTTCCGAATATTGGGGCACGGGAAACGTCCCCACGCCGCTCGGCACCGCCAACCGTTTCAGCGCGCCCTATCAGGCGGTGCGCGCCAAGGACACATCCTTCGTCATGGGCGCGAACAGCAACAGGCTCTGGCAGACCCTGTGCGAAGTGTTGGAGCGGCCCGATCTTGCCGCCGATCCGCGATTTGGCGCGATCGCCGACCGGCTGCTGAACCGCGTGGCGCTGATCGCGGAATTGGAAAAATCCTTCGCCGCCCGCAATGCCGCCGATTGGATCGATATCCTGCTCGCAGCCGGCATTCCGGCAGGCCCGATTCTGAATTATGCCGAGGCGCTGGCGAGTGATCATGCCAAAGCGCGGCAGGCGGTGATGGAATTCGAACATCCGATCGAAGGCCGCGTGAAATCCATCGGCTTTCCGGTGAAGCTGTCGGAGACCAAGCAGCGCGTGCGGCTGCCGCCGCCACTTCTCGGCGAGCACAATGACGCCATCCTGGCGGAACTGGGAATCGACGAGAAAACGCGCGCAGAGCTGCGCGCCGAAGGAGCCGCGCCATGAGCGAGGGCCGTGTCCATTATACCAAAGCCGACGGCATCGCCTCCGTCGTCTTCGACCGGCCCGAAGCAAGAAACGCCATGACGTGGGCAATGTATGGGGAGCTCGCGACCGCGTGCGAGGCCATCGCATCCGATACCGATGTGCGCGTCGCGGTGTTTCGCGGCGCGGGGGGCGCGTTTGTGGCCGGCACGGACATTCAGCAATTCACCGCGTTCACCGGCGCAGAAGACGGCATCGCTTATGAACGGCGCATCGATGCGGCCATCGACGGCATCGATCGCCTGGAAAAACCCATCATCGCGATGGTGGAAGGATTTTGCGTCGGCGGCGGCCTCGCCATCGCAATGGCCTGCGATTTTCGCATCGCGTCTCCTTCCGCGCGTTTCGGCATGCCAATCGCACGCACGCTCGGCAATTGTCTTTCCGTGGGGAATGTTGCCCGCCTTCTCGCGCAGTTTGGGCCGGGGCGCACCAAACGCATGCTGATGCTGGCCGAAATGATTTCCGCCGAGGACGCGCATGCTTGCGGTTTTGTCGACGTTCTGGCGGCGGCCGCCGACATCGATGTGGCACGCGCCAAAATGTGCAAGACGCTCATGGGGCACGCGCCGATCACCATGCGTGCCGCCAAGGAAGCCATCCGCAGAATCCGAACGGAGAACCTGCCCGACGGCAGCGATCTTATTCGTGCCGCTTATGGCAGCGCCGATTTCAAGGAAGGCGTCGAGGCGTTCCTCGCCAAACGCGCTCCGCATTGGCAGGGCCGATGAACAGACAAAACGCAAAGGCGGTTTGCATGACGGACAGGATTCTTCGTTCGGCGGCCATGTCCATGGCACTTTGCTTCGCGTTGCTCCCGCCCGCCACGGCGCGGCAGTGGAATCCTGACACGCGCGGCGCGGCCGCCGAATACACGCAGATCATCCACGCCAAGCCCAATGGAGAGTTTGTTTTCCTATGGTGGGCCGTACCGGAAGCCTTCCCGAACGATGCGAACACGCAAGTGCTGAAGGACGTGCTTTCGCGTTACGTGTTCGTCGGCATCGCGCATGGCCGAAACAATGGTACGGGTCTGTCATTCGACAATATCCCCGATCTCAGGATTGCCGATGCGATGGGCCGCCAGATGTCTCCGATTCCGGCGAACAGCGCGCCGGAAGTCACACAAACCCTGAATGCCCTGCAGGCGCTGCAAAGCCCCATGCGGCAGGGCATGCACTGGTTCGTGTTCGAGGGCAGCTCGACCCACAGCTGCACGCCCGGAAAGCTGTCGGTGCCTTTCGCGGGCGAGACCTACACCTTCGACACGCCCATCCCCGGCTGTCAGAAATAAAACTCAGGCCAAAATAAAATCAGGCCAAAATAAAATCAGGCGCCGCCGGCGAGCCCCGCCAGCACGCGTTGCGGCGTCAGCGGCAATTGCCGCAGCCGCACGCCGATCGCGTCATAGACCGCATTCGCAACGCCAGGCCACACCGATTCGCTCGCGGGTTCGCCCACGCGCATCGGTGGCAGATCGGAACGGTCGACGAGCACGATGTCGATTGCGTCGGGAATCTCGTTGAAAGTTAGAATCGGATAAGATGCCCAATCCAGGCTCGTGACGCGCGAGCGGTCGAATGTGACTTCTTCCTTCAGCGCGCGGCTGATGCTCTGGATCACGCCGCCTTCGATTTGATTTCGCACCGCGTTCGGATTGACCACCAGACCGCAATCCTGCGCAATGGTCACGCGCTGGACATGGACCATTCCGGTTTTGCGGTTCACCGCGACTTCGAAAATGCCCGCGACATTCGTATCGGTGTTCGAGCCCAGCATGGCCACACCACGTCCCAACGCAATATCGCCATCTGAGGGTTTGGAATGCGAGGGGCGCGTTTCCCACTTGGCTTTCTCAGCCGCGGCTTTCAGAACGGCGACACCGCGCGGACGCGGGGAATGCTTCAGGCGGAATGCGATGGCGTCTTCACCGGCAGCCGCCGCCAGTTCGTCCATGAAACATTCGGCGACGAAGATATTGTCGGGCGAACCGACGCCGCGCATGGAACCGACCCGGATCCGCAAGGGCCCCTGACGATGCGAGGCGGGGCCAAGATAGGTGAACACCACACGCTTGTTCGGCAGGTCTTCATAGACCGGTTCGAAATTTCCCGCAGCACCCGAGAAGCCTTCTTCGAGGCCGGGCTTGGTCCAGCCCGCCAATTGCGCGGTGACGAGGCTTCCCGGTTCGCCGCCATGTTTGGGCTCGTGATATTCGGGACGCGAATAGCCGGAAAGACCGAAGGTGCGCGCATCCCAGGCGATGATCTTGCCGTCGGCATCCAGCCCGCCGGAACATTCGCTGATGCGCGCGGCCTTGTAGGCTTCCCAGCCATTTTCGTCGGCGCGCGACCATTGCACGCGCACCGGCTTGCCGACAGCCCGCGACAGCACGATCGCATCGATGCTCACATCGTCGGCGCCGTTCTGACCATAGCAGCCTGAGGCTTCGGTATAGATCAGATGCACCTTTTCATTGGGCAGGCCCAGGAACTTCGCCGCCGCTTCACGCATCCCATAAGGCGTTTGCGTGCCGCACCAGAGCGTCACGCCATCGGCCCGCACATCGGCCACCGCGCAGGATGGCCCGATGGAACCATGATGATGATAAGGCGACAGATAGGTCGCCTTCACCGTTTTGGCCGCCTTGCCGAGACCAGCCGCCACATCGCCGCTTTTGGCGAGCACGCCGCCGGGCGATTGCTTCGGATATCCTGCGCTGAATTCCGGCAGATTGCGCAATGTCGCGTGCAGGTCCTTCATGTCGGGGAGCCCTGCCCAATCCGACCAAGTGATCTTCAGCGCCTGCGCGGCGGCGATGGCCTGTTCCTCGCGCCGGCAGACAATTCCGACGAGATCGCCTACCCGCACCACTTTGACGAGACCGGGAATATGCGCGACCGAGTTTTCGTCGATCGACATCACAGAGGCGCCATGAGACGGCGGGCGCAGCACGCGGCCATGGAGCATCCCGTCCACCTTCACATCCTGCATATAGGTGAAGGTAGCGAAGACTTTTCCCGGAATGTCCCAGCGCGGCTGCGATTGGCCTACGAGCTTATAATCCTTCGGCGCTTTCGGCTTCACCTTGCCGGTGACTGTCAGATTGAATTCTCTGCCGCCGACGAGTTCCGCATAGCTGATGTGTTTCGCCGCGTTCCCGCGCGCGCTGACCACGCCATCGGCAGTGACCAATTGCTCCGCAGGGACCGCCAGCCGCTGGGCCGCCAGATCGACAAGTGCGGCGCGCGCTTCGGCGGCCGCCTGACGAATGGGGCGCGAATGGGCGGAGATGGTGCGGCTGCCGGACGACACGAATTGATCCGGCGTGCGATCGGTATCGGGGCCGAAAAGCCGCACACGGTCGAACGGCAAGTCCAGTTCCTCGGCCATGATCTGCATCAGGCCGGTCGAACTTCCCGTTCCCAACTCGCAGCATCCGGTGAACAGCGTCGCATGGCCGTCTTCACCGATGGCGATCCAGGAATCGATCTGGTTCTCCGGCGGGCCATAGGGGCCAATCTCCAAAGCAGACGCGGCGCCGGGGTACAACGCGCCGGCAAGGCTGAAGCCGATCATCAGCGCGCCCGCGCCCTTGAGGAAATCGCGGCGCGGCAAAGCCTCTGGAAGAAGCGCGTTCATGGCTTTTCTCCTCACGCTTCCGAGGCGCGTCTGACCGCGCGCACGATCCGCATATGGGTGCCGCAGCGGCAGAGATTGTTCTGCAGCGCGGCCTTGATCTGCGGCACGCTAGGCTTGGGGTTCTTCTTCAGCAGCGCAGCGGCCTGCATGATCATCCCGTTGATGCAATAACCGCATTGCACCGCCTGTTCTTCGACGAACGCGGCCTGCAGCTTGTGAGGCTTCTCGCTCGTGCCGAGACCTTCCAGCGTCACAATCTCATCGCGCGCGCCGATCGAGGAAAGCGGCCGCATGCAGGAACGCACCGGCGCGCCATTCACATGCACTGTGCAAGACCCGCATTGACCGAGCCCGCAACCGAATCGCGGACCGTGCAGGCCGGCATCGTTGCGCAGGACATAGAGCAGCGGCGTCGACGGGTCGTCGACGGTCGCCGTCACACTCTTGCCGTTTACGCGCAGGGTTGTGGTCGTTGCCATGATCTTCGATCCGCTGGAACTATCGATGCGTGTATATTACACCGGCCATTCTGTGCATGACCATGCGATCACGCGGTTTTTTCTGCTTCCACCACCGCATCGCCGCGCGCCGGACTAGGCCCCCCCGCCAAGGCGGATTTGAGCAAGACGCAGAGTCCGCCCAACAACGGCGCAAGCGCCATCACGGCCAGGATAGGGCCGGGTGAAAATCCGAGGCCGAGCATTTTGCTGACGGCATAGGGACTGCAGACCTGCCCGAACCGGCCCATCGCAAGCACCCAGCCTGTGCCGGCCGAACGCATGGCCGTGGGATAGGAGATCGCGGCGAGCGCGATCACGCCCGATGATGCAACCGATACGGTAAGCCCGAGCATCATCATGATGGCGCCCGCGGCAATCGGCGTATCCGCAACAAGCCCAAGGGCGGCGAGCACGACCGCACCACCGGCAAACGGAAGCGCAATTCCAAGCACCGGACCGAAACGATTCAACAACCAACCCGCGATCGCCATGCCGCATGTGGCAACCAAACTGTAAACGGCGACGAGGAAGGCCGATGCCGAAAGCGCCATGCCGGCTTCACGGAAGATGGTCGGTGTCTGCAATACGATGACCGTCGTGGTCCAGAACCCGAAATAAAGCATTAGCCCCAGAAGGATCGTGCCCGCCGCCCGGCCATTGGCAAAGAGATCGCGCAGTGGGGCTTTGGGCGCGGCAAACGTTCTGGCGGCAATGGTCATCGCTTCGGGCAAATCGGGATCGAGCCGGCGCGCCAGATGTGTTGCGCGCTCCCCGCTTCCGCGCGCGGCAAGGAAGCGCAGCGATTCCGGCATGAAGAGAAGCAGCAGCAGGGCGACGAAAAGCGTCGGGATGCCGCCCACATAGAACACCATCGACCAATGAAAATGTTTCACGACGTAGGAGGTCATGAAACCCCCTATGGCATTGCCGAGTGGATAACCGGCCCACAGCAGGCTTACCAGCATGGCGCGGCTGCGGTGAGGCGCGTATTCCGCGGCCATGGTGATGAAGCAGGGCGTTGCGCCTCCCAAGCCCAGACCCGCGGCCAGGCGAAAGGCGACAAGCTCCGGAAAGGAGCCAGCAAACACGGTCAGACAGGTGAAGATGCCGAACAGGAGCGTGGTGAACACCAGTGTCGGCTTGCGGCCGAAGCGATCGGAAATCGGGCCGAAGGCGAAGGCGCCGATGGCCGCGCCGAACAATCCCGCCGAATAAGCAGGCCAGAAATCGGCGGGAGCGATCTTCAAACCCTGTGCGATCAAGGGCCCCGCAACGCCGATGGATTGGCTGTCGATCGCATCGAGTACCGTCACAGCCGCGCACAGGATGAAGACGCGAATCTGCAGGGCGGAAATCGGCCTTTCGTCTATCAGCCTGTCGACATCGACCTGCATGTCCGGTCCCGTAGCCTTCCTCAAACGCGAGGCGCAAAAACGCTATCATGCCATTCGCGGCGCCGCACTGTCATTCACGGTGCCGTGCAATCAGCGCGCGCAGATATTCGGCAGCCGCCGCGCCTTTCAAAGCACGCTGCCACATGCGCTCGGCGGCGCGATGATGCAGCGCCAAGGCTTCTTGCGCCGAGGTGATCATGGCGACACCAACGCGCACATTGGGTTCCTCCCCCAGACGAAAGGGCGAGAGCGACAGCAATTGCCGGTCGGGTTGGCGGAAAATCTGGAAGCCGGTATGGGGCAGCGTTTCGGGCACTATCCCGATCTGCACGCCGATGGGCTCATCCTCCATGAGCTTCGCGAAATATTCCACCTCGCTGCTGGCAAGCATTCGGCGTTCGCGCCGCAGCTTTTCGGGCAGATCGAACCGGCCCACCATCCCGTTGATGAGGAAGCGCGCGATCTCGGAAGCCGCGATCAGATTGACGATGGCGGGCTGCCGCCGGCGATAGGTTTCCTTGCGCTGCTTCAGCACCGCCATGATCTCTTCGACTTCGGCCTCGCCGCGCGCGCGATCCGCGCCGATGTCGGAAATGCTTTCCTTCAGAAGCTGACCGAGCACGGCATTGAAGGCATCGGAGGCAAGCAGATAGGAAAGCGGGCCCGCGAGCACGATGATATGCTCAGCCGTTTCCTCGATCTGACGCATGCGCTCGAAATAGGTGACGGCCGAGGCGATATATTCGACACCCACGCCCAGCAAAGTCGGCAGAGAGACTTCCAGCAGCTCCGCCAATTTCTCGAGCGTCTCGATTTTCACCACCTCGCCCTTTTCGAAGCGGTAGAGAGCGGTGCGCGAAATCCCGATGCGCTTTGCCACCTCTTCCGCCGAGAGGCCGGAGCCGAGACGGAATGCCTTCAGGCGATTGCCGATATCGTCAAAGCGGAGCGGCATAAGGTCTCCGTGGCCTCACGGAGTGTCCTTGATGGCTTTCAGACGTTGCGCCGCATCGAGGGCCGCCGCCACGATGCCCTGATATCCGGTGCAGCGGCAAAGATTGCCCGAGATCGCGATGCGCACCTCATGCTCGGTGGGATCGGGATTGTCGCGCAGGAATTCGATCAGCGTCGTCAGCATGCCCGGCGTGCAAAAGCCGCATTGCAGGCCGTGATTGTCGCGGAAGGCTTCCTGAAGCGGGTGCATCTTATCGGCCGAAGGCGCGATGCCTTCGACGGTGAGGATCTCATGTCCGTCCGCCTGCACCGCCAGCATCAGGCAGGACCGCGCCGACAGCCCATCCAGCAAAATCGTGCAAGCCCCACACACACCATGCTCGCATCCCAGATGCGTGCCGGTGAGTCCCAATTGCTGGCGCATAAAATCGGCCAACGTGAAACGGACCTCCACCTCTTCGTCGTAGGTCTTGCCGTTGATGGTGACGGCGATGCGGCGTTTCTCGCTCATGCGCGTCCCACCCGTTCCATGGCGGCCACAAGCGCGCGGCGCGACATCACCGTTGCCAGGTGCTGACGATAGGAAGCCGGCGCGTGCACATCCTCGATGGCGTTCACCTTGCGGCACTCTTCGCAAAGACGCCGGAACAATTCTTCCGACGGCGTTTCGCCCACCAGCGCCTTCTCCACCTCGCGCATGCGCACCGGCGCCACCGCGACACCGCCAAGCGTGAGCGAAACACGCGCGATTCTGCCGTTTGCGCCCAGTTCCAGCAGCGCGGCCGCCGAAGCGATGGCGAAATCGCCGTGACGGCGCGCGAATTCGACGAAGCCATAACCGTGCCCTGCGGGCCAGCGGGGAAACCGTACCTTGGTGAGCACTTCGTCGGCTTCGAGCGCCGGCGTCATGAAGGCGACAGGAAATTCCGCGAACGGAATCTCACGTGTGCCGTTCGGGCCGGCCGCCGTGACGACGGCATCATGGGCAGCCGCCATGGTGACCAGTTCCGCGGATGGATCGAGATGGCAGAGCGAGCCGCCGATAGTGCCGCGATTGCGCGTCTGGCGGTGGCCGACATTCAGGATAGCCTCATGGAGGATGGGAAAACGCGTCTTCACAACGTCGGAAAATTCGATGTCGCGCTGCCGGGTCATCCCGCCGAGTTCGAGCGCGCCGCCCTCCTCGCGCAGATAGGCGAGCGCGGCGATCTTGTTGAGGTCGATGAGATGATCGGGAAGGACGTAGCGGAAATTCAGCATCGGCATCAGCGATTGCCCGCCCGCCAGAAGCTTCGCGTTTTCGAGACGGCTCAGGAGCCCAACGGCCTCCTCCACCGTGCCCGGATCGTAATAGCGAAAAGGCGGCGGCTTCATCCCAAATCCTATTCAGCTGCGCGGCAACAACTTAGCGAATTTCGCGCGGATTCTCTCATCCAATTCTTTGGAGTTGCGCACAACCGCGGGGAACGTATCCCGGCGCGCCCAGGGGCGGCAGGCATCGATCACCACGCGTGCGTTGCGCCGGTCGGACTCGCTGTACACCATGGGATCGAGCACGGTGCTCCAGCAGCCCTTGATGACTTCCAGATCCTCGCGCGGGTCGAAACGGGTGCACATGGCCCACAGCACCTTGTCCATGTCGGCGGGGTCGATGTCATCGTCAACCACCACGACGAAGCGGTTGGCATAGGCGCCCGCATGACATTGCGAGGCGATCAGCCCCGCCTGCTTGGAATGCCCCGCATAGAGCTGCCGAATCGCGACCGTCAGCCACAGCCGGCTGCCGCCCGCCTCATGCGCCCATACCCCCTTCACTTCGGGGATGCCGGCGGCTTCGAGCTGATTCCACACCGCGCCCGAGCGATAGGTGCCGCGATAGAAGGAATCATCGTCCGGCGGCACGCCCGGAATCGCGCCCATCAGGATGGGATTGTTGCGATGCATGAAGGTCTCGATGCGGATGGCGGGCTCCTTTTTCAGCCCCCCGGCGTAATAGCCGGTCCACTCGCCCAGCGGCCCTTCCTTGATCAGGTCGTCCGGATACACGAAACCTTCAAAGGCGATTTCGGCATGGGCAGGAATCGGCAGCCCTGTGCGGGGGCCCGCGATCACCTCCACGGGCTCGCCAAGAAGGCCGCCCGCCGCATCATATTCGTTCTTGCCATAGGGGATTTCGAGGCCTGCGATCATGAACAGAAGCGGGTGCATGCCGCACACCACCGCGATCGGGCAGGGTTCGCCCTTTTCGTGATAGGAGCGCATGATCAGATCGCCGTGCTTGCCCTTGGAGCACATGATAGAGGCGACACCGGGCTCATGCGCCTGCACGCGGTAGGCGCCATAATTCACCCAGCCGGAATCGCGATGCTTCATCACCACCATGTCGCCGGTACCGATGTAGTAACCGCCGTCCAGCTCGTGCCATCGCGGCACGGGAATCTTGAAGATGTCGATGTCCTTGCCTTCGGCGACGTTTTCGAACAAAGCGCCGGTCTTCACCGTTTGCGGCGGAATGGACTTCGCCTCTTTCATGTAGCGGCGCCAATAATGGACGAGATCGATGGCGCTGGAATCGGCCGGATTGCCGAGGGTGAGATGGATGCGCCGGATGGACGTCAGAATATTGGCGATCACCCGGTGGCCGCGCGGATAGCCCGGGACGTCGTCGAACAGCACGGCGGGATTGCCGGTCTTGCGCTGATAGAAATCGACGATGCCGCCGATCTCCTCCTCGCGCTCCGCACCCGAAATGTGCTGGATCTCGCCAGCGGCTTCCATCCTGGCGATCCAGCTTCGCAAATCCTGCGTCGTCAACGCGTCCTCCCTGAGACCGATACTCTAAACGTGATCGCGGCCGACCGCATCGGCGACTGACAGATAAGCGTCACGCTTCAAACAATCCGCCAACTCGCGCTTGATGCGATTTGCGAGCTTAGGCCCTTCGAACACCAGCGCCGAATAAAGCTGCACCAGCGAGGCGCCCGCCTTGATCTTGGCATAGGCATCCGCACCCGAGGCCACGCCCCCGCAACCGATCAGCGGGATACGGCCTTTGGTCAAGCGATAAAGGCTGGAAAGGCATTCCGTCGAGGGCTGAAGCAGCGGCGCGCCGGAAAGCCCGCCTGCCTCGAAGCGCTGCGGATTTTTCAAGCTCTCGGGCCGGTTGATCGTGGTGTTGCCGACGATAAGTCCGTCAACGCCGGTGGCGAGCGCCACTTCGGCGATATCGGCCAATTGTTCGGGCGAGAGATCGGGGCCGACCTTCGCCAGCAACGGCGGCTTTTTCCCGGTGGGAGCATTGCGCGCCCGCGCGCCGAGCACGCGCTTCAGCAAATCCTCGATGGGCGCGCGTGCCTGTAGAGCGCGCAAGCCGGGCGTGTTGGGGGAGGAAATGTTGACCACCAGATAGTCCGAAAGACCGGCGATCGTCTCGATGGCGGCAACATAGTCCGCCGCGCCATCGGCCGTGTCGCGGTTCTTGCCGACATTGGCGCCCACGATACCGGGATTGCGGCGGCGGTGATAACGCGCGGCGAGCCGCCTGGCGAAACCTTCCACGCCGCCGCTGTTGAACCCAAGCCGGTTGATCACCGCTGCGTCCTCATCCAGGCGAAACAGGCGCGGCTTGGGATTGCCGCGCTGTGGTTGGGGCGTCACCGTTCCGGCCTCGACAAAACCGAAGCCGAGGCCCAGCATCGCATCGACCACGCGCGCGTCCTTGTCGAAGCCGGCGGCCAAACCAATGGGGTTGGAGAATTCCAGGCCCATGACTCGTGTTTTCAGGATCGGGTCGTCGGGCTCGCGCCGCGCGCCCACTAGCCCATGTTCCAGCGCGAACAGCACCGCGTGATGCGCGGTTTCGGGCGGCAGCGTATAGAGCGCGGAAAGCGCGACGCGATCCATGACGCCTTTTCCTTTTTTCGCTACGATTTCGTTGCCCCGCCAAACAGACGGCGGAAGAAACTCTTTAAGACCATCGCCAGCAGCGCAAAACCGGAGATGGCCTTGGGCTTCGGCGGCTCAACCTGTTTTCCACTCTGCGCGATTTCCGGTCGCGCAGGTTCGCGCGAAGCGTCGAGTTGCGCTTTCAAGGAATTCGCGAACTGCCCGATCAATTGCTGCGCCACATCCTGGATCATGCCCGACGCGCGGCCATATTGCGCGACCGCACCGGACAGCGTCAGGTCCGTCTTGACGAGCACACGCGTCCCCAGCGCCGAGGGTTCGAGATGGAAATCGACATTCGCGTTGGCGCCGCCGCGGCCCTTGGAATCCTTGCCTTGGGCTTTCACGCGCGCGGCGTGCGCCACATCGTCGATGTCGGTGAATTTCACCTGACCGGCGAAGGTCAGCGCCACCGGACCGAGCTTGACCGACACCTTGCCGCTGTAGGTGTCTTTATCCACCACACCCGTCAGTTCCGCGCCCGGCATACAGGGCGCGATGCGCGGAATGTCCATCAGGACCTTCCAGGCATCGGCCGGCGGCAGCGGCACTTCGAAGGCGTTGTTGATTTCCATGCTGCCTCTATCTAGATGCCAAGCCGTTCCGCAGCCCAGCGCGCAGCGGACAGCAAAATCTCGTCGGCGTAAAGCTGTCCCACAAGCTGGATGCCGATGGGAAGACCATGCGGACCCTTATGCGTGGGAAGAGTGATCGCCGGGGTGTGCAGCGCGGTCCAGAATTCCTGGAAGCGCGTGTCGCCGGTGGAGGCGAGGCCACGCGGCGCTTCGCCAGTGACGCAAGGCACGAGCAGCACATCGAAATCGCCAAATAGCGCCGGAAGCATGTCGCGGCATTCCTTCATGCGCTTGAGCGATGCGACGTAGCGCGCATGCGGAATGCTGAGCCCCTCCTCGATCTGCCGCGTGAGGCCCGGGCTGATGAGAGCGCGATTTGTGTTCCATTCATGGGCCATGGACCGCGCCCGCTCGACAGGATTGACGATGGTCCGCGCCTCGGCGAGGGCATTGAAATTCTCTGGCAGCACGGCATCGCGAACGATAGCCCCGGCCGTTTCGAACCGTTGCGCGCAATCTTCCACGGCGCGTTTGGATTCAGGGAGCGCATGCTCCCAGAGATGGGTGCGGCAAAGCCCGATGCGGGGCGGCGTGTCGCGGCGCGGACTGAGCGGGCGCGCGATCAGCACGCTCGCAATGAGATCGGCATCGTCGACGCTGCGCGCGAGCAGACCGATGGTATCGCGGCTTTCGGCGGCGAATTTGATGCCGCCGCGCGCGATCAGATTGTAGGTCGGCTTATAGCCCACCACGCCGCAAAACGATGCGGGGCGCAGAACCGAACCGCCGGTCTGCGTGCCGTAACCGACAGCGCACATCATGTCCGCAACCGCGGCCCCCGAACCGCTGGACGAGCCGCCGGGCGTGCGGTCCAGATCATGGGGATTGCGCGTGACGCCCGGCGTCAGCCCGGCGAATTCACAGGTCACGGTCTTGCCCAGGATCACCGCGCCCGCGCGACGCGCCAGCGCCACCGATGAGGCATCGGCAAAGGTGCGATTGCCATGGTAGATCGACGAACCCATATCGGTCGGCATGTCGAAGGTGTCGAAAATATCCTTGATGCCGAGCGGCACGCCCGCCAACACACCTTTGACGGCGCCCCGATCGATCGCGCGTGCCTGATTCAACGCCAGTTCGGGATCGACGAACGCCCACGCCTTGACGGCGCCATCGCGTTCTTCAATGCGCGCCAGGCAATCGCGCGTCACGGCTTCGGCGGTGAAGGCGCCTGCCGCGACGCCGCGCGCGATCTCGCAAGCCGAAAGCGTGTTAAGGCGGCCCGCCGCCATCAGCCTCTCGCGGCTTTGCCGGCGGTGGAGCCGGCGATTTTGCCGAACACCGAACCCGAGGTGAGGCCCGTACCGCCCGGATAGTTGAAATAGAAAATGCCGCCGACGAGTTCGCCCGCCGCATACAGGCCGGGAATGGGTTGGTAATCGAGATTCATCACCTGGCCGTCTTCGGCGATGCGCAAGCCTCCAAAGGTGAACGTCACGCCGCAGGTGACCGCGTAGCCTTCGAACGGCGGGGTGTCGATAGTGTTGGCCCAATTGGATTTGGGAACGGCAAGGCCTTGCGTTCCACGGCCGTCCTTGATGTTCGGGTTGAATGAAACGTCTGTGTTCACCGCGGCATTGTATTCGGCAATGGTTTTGACGAATTGTTCCGCATTCACGCCGTCAAGTTTTTTGGCCAATTCCTCAATCGTGTTCGCCGTCACCTTGGTGCATTGGCGGATGTTGTATTCGTCGCGCTGCAGATGCTTGGTCTTCTTGTCCCAGATCTGCCAGGCGAACTGGCCGGGTTGTTCCAGCACCACCCGGCCATATTTGGCATAGGTGTAATTGCGGAAATCCGCGCCCTCATCGACGAAACGTTTTCCGGTCGCGTTCACCAGCAGCGCAAACGGGTAGGAGTGCTTCTGGAACTGGTCGCCCACGGCGAGATCACCGAATTCCGGCGCGTTCATTTCCCATTGCACGGCATGGCAGCCGGACCAATTGCCATAAGGCGACGCACCGATGGCCAGCGCCATGCGGATGCCTTCGCCATTGTTGAAGCGCGTACCGCGCACCTTCGCCAGGTCCCAACCCGGTCCGAGGTAGCGCGTGCGCATTTCGGCATTGGCCTCGAAACCGCCGCTCGCGAGCACGACCGCGCGCGCCTTGAGTTCGCCGACCTCATTGCCGTGTTTGTAGCGCACCCCGGATACGCGCACGCCGTCATAGAGAAGATCGGTCGCGCGCGTCGAATAGCGGATGTCGATGCCGTTCTTCTTGCCCGAGGCGGTGAGCATGTCGACGAGACCCGGCCCGCCGCCGATCGTCTCAAGCGTCAGGCCGCCCCAGAATTTGAACTTGCCATCGATCTTGAAGGCCTGCCGCCCATAGATCGGAACGAAACGGATGCCCTTCTCGCGCATCCAGATCAGCGTCGGCAGGCTCTTTGTCACCAGCGCTTCGCAGAGATTGGGATCGGTGCGGAATTGGGTGACGCGCGCCATGTCGTCGAAGAACTGATCCTGCGTATAGGTACCGAAATCGGACGTGTCGATTTCGGCCTGGCTGAGATCGGGCACGAGTGCGGTGATGTCCTCCACGTCATTGTAGACGACCCGCATCGCCCCCGCCGTGAAGCGGCTGTTGCCGCCGGATTCATCTTCGGGCGCCGCTTCCAGCATCAGCACCGAAGCGCCCGCTTCGCGCGCGGCCAGCGCAGCACAGAACGCGGCATTGCCGCCGCCGACGATGATGACATCCCATTCGTTCATCTTCTCAAGCCCCGGCGCCGGCCGTTCCCCCATGTGCTTTCGACCAGCCGCGCG
>DASYEG010000247.1:0-17811 GCA_036499145.1 Micropepsaceae bacterium
GCCAGAACTGGAACTATCCGATCGGCCATGTCGATCCCGCGAGCAACTCGACTGCGCTGGCCGAGAAGTGGAAACCCTGGATCGAGACGACGATTGAGCTATTTGGCGTGCAGCGTTGCATGTTCGAAAGCAATTTCCCGGTCGACAAGACCGCCGCCAGCTACGACACCATCTGGAACGCCTTCAAGCGCATCACGGCGAGCGCCTCGGCCGACGAAAAGGCCGCGCTCTATGCCGGCGTCGCCCGCAGGGTCTACCGGCTGCCGGTCCAGACGGCGTCGGCAACGCCCTGAGGCTTGTGGCGAGCGTCACGTTCGACCGATCGGTGTCTTTTCGAATAATTCACACGCGAGCGCGCGCCATCGCGGCCAGCATGCCAATTTGGCGGCGGTGGACCGGAAGCTCCGCGACGTCGCGGAACGGGTTGAATCCCGGGCGCGTCAGGATTTTCGTATAGCCGGGGACAAGAGCCGCCGGAAGCAATGCCGGAAGGAATTTGCGCGGGATACGCGAGGCGCGTACGCGGTTCAGATGATCGAGCGCCCGCTCGACGGTTCGCGCAAATAAAGCCGTCACTTTGGCATCCGCCGTACCGGAGAAAATCTGTTCCTGCGAAAGACCGATTTCATGCAGCGCTGCCACAGGCAGCATCAGTCGGCGTCGCGCAGCATGGAAACCGAACGCGCGCAACAATCCCACCAGCGCATAGGCGATGCCCGCCTCTCGCGCCGCATCCTCGAGCGCGGGTCCCGCACCCAGGATGCGCGCAGCCAGCCACATGAGGTTGCCGCAGGTCGCATCCGCATACGTCTCCAGGCTCACCCAATCCGTGAAAGGAGTTTCCTCCAGATCGTGCTCGCGCGCGTCGATCATCGCATCCAATAGTGCGCGCGGGATATCGTGCGAACGAACAGTCTCGGCCAGGACCTGCACCGCCTCGTGACGGCGCGCGTGCCCGGTATAGATTTCCTCCACCGCTTCGCGCCACCATTGCAGGCGAATTTGCCCCATCACCGGCTGGCTGACACTGTCCGCGGTCTTCGCGACTTCATAATAAAAGGCATAGAGCGCGACGAGATGCGGCCTTGGCTGCGCGTCTGCGAACAATGCCGCGAGCCAGCGGTCCGGGTCCTCTCTACGGACGAGCGTCTCACACGCAGCTTGATCCAGAGAGGGCATCGGTTTCACGCTTCGATGTGGAATATTCCCTCATCCTGAGCTTGGCGAAGGATCGCCGCAAAAATAAAAGGGCCGCGCGTCAGCACGGCCCTTTCGGGTGCGGGAAACGAACGTTCAAGCCAGATGCGGAGCCGCCGCCATGCAGAACAACATGGGAATCGACAGCATCGTATTGACGCGCGAAAACATGCTCGCCGAGCGTGCCGCCTTGGCCTTTTCGGCCGCCGGCAGATCGGGATAGGCATTGGCGATGTTGAGCACCTTTTGCTGGTTTGGCCAGATGATGAACCAGACATTGAACCACATGATGGTGCCGAGCCACATGCCGATGCCGATCAGGATCACCCTGAGATCGATGAAACCCTCAATGGCATCCAGCGTATAGGCCTGCAGCAGATAGCCATTCAGGGCCGCGAGAATGATGCCGAAGAAGATCGTTCCCATCGCGCCCCAACGGAACCAGAACAGGGCTTCCGGCGCGATGAAACGCGACACCCCGCCCTTCAGCTCGTCGGGGATTTTCGGCATCATCGGTGTCTGGACGAAGTTGAAATACCACAGAATGCCAATCCACATGACGCCGCAGATGATGTGGAACCAGCGGATCAGAAACGGCCAGAACGTGAAATTGTTGAATTCGGTCTGTGTGAGATAAATCAGGAAAACAATGAAGGCGAGCACGAAGCCTGCAATCACCGTATTACGAAGATTGCTCAGAATGGTTGCGATCATAGAACTTGCCCCGAAAGTTTCTTGAAATGCATATGTCAACTATAAGGCGAATGACCTGAACCGAATAGCGGGTAGATAGAATTCGGCATCGCTCGGAGGGTTCCTGTCTTCACAGGACCAGCGCCTTTGGCCGCCTCTGGCGCAGCCAGGTCACGACGATGAGCCGGGTCACCATGACCGCGGTGAAGAACGATGTGATGACGCCCAACCCCAATGTCACGGCGAAGCCGCGCACCGGTCCGGTGCCGACCGCATACAGAATCGCCGCGGCAAGGACGTGCGTCATGTTGGTGTCGATGATGGTGGCGGTGGCGCGGCGGAAGCCCGCATCGATGGCGGCGATCACCGTCTTGCCGCTGTGCATCTCCTCCCGGATGCGTTCGTAGATCAGCACGTTGGCATCGACGGCCATGCCCATGGTGAGCACCATGCCGGCGATCCCGGGCAGCGTCAGTGTCGCCTGCAAGGCGGTGAGGACCGCGATCAGAAGCAGCATGTTGACGCCGAGCGCGACCGTCGCGAACAGACCGAACAGGCCATAGGTGGCGATCATGAAGACGACGACCGCCAATAGCCCGCCGATGGATGCGAGCTTGCCGGCCTGCACCGAATCCGCGCCAAGTTCGGCACCGACGGTGCGTTCCTCGATGACGGAAAGAGCGGCGGGGAGCGCGCCCGCATTCAGCAGGATGGCGAGATCGTTCGCGGTTTCGCTCGTGAAATTCCCGGAAATCTGTCCCGAACCTCCGATGATCGGCTCCTGAATATTGGGCGCGGAGATCACCTTGTTGTCGAGCACGATGGCGAATGGCTTGCCAACATTGGCCTTGGTCACATCGCCGAACTCGCGAGCCCCGCGCGTGTCGAAGCGGAAATTCACCACCGGCCTGCCGTCGCGGGGATCGAAGCCCGAGCCGGCTTGTTCCAGGCGGTCGCCCGAGACCATGACCCGGCGCTGCACCAGATAGGGTTGGGTCGGCTGGCCCGCCCGGTCGGTTTCATAGAGCAGCTCGTCATCGGGCGGCACGCGGCCTTTGCCGGCCGGCGCGGGCAGCGCGTCCTGCACATTGCCGCTGACATCGACGAGGCGGAAGGTCATCTTGGCCGTGGTGCTGAGGACGCGCTTCAGTTCCTCGGGATTCTTGAGGCCGGGGACCTGCACCAGGATGCGATCGTCACCCTGCTGCTGGATGGTGGGTTCGCGCGTGCCCAGCGCGTCGATACGCCGGCGCACCACTTCGATGGATTGCGTGACGATCTGCGTCTGCATCTGGCGCAGATAGGCGGGCGAGATGCGGAAGGTGAAATTGCCCGTGCCGTCATCGGTCATGTCGTATTCGGCCGCACCCAATCCGAGGAAGGTCCCGGGTGGAGACGCGATGTCCTTGAGGATTTTGCGGGCGGCATCGAGCTGAGTCGAATCGGTGACGTGAAGGGTCACGCTTTCGCGCGCCGCATCCAGGCCGGTATAATTGATGCGGACTTTGCGCAACGCCGCGCGGATGTCGCCGCGAATGGTCTCGAGGCGTTCCTTGATCACGCCGGGCATATCGACCTCGAGCAGGAGATAGGAGCCCCCCTGCAGATCCAAGCCCAGATTGATCGTGGAACTGGGAACCCAGCCGGGCAGCACACCGCGAACGCGCTCGGAAAGAAAATTCGGCGCCGCGAAGATCACGCCCAACAGCAGGATCAGGAGAACGGTTATCGTCTGCCAGCGGCCGATGTAGATCATGGATTCCTCCTCGCGGGCCTAAACGCGCCCACGCCTTCGATTCAGCTTTCGCCCTTTACGTCGCCCTTGGACCGGACTTCGGTCAGGGTGCTCTTCAGGATGCGAACCTGCACATTGTCGGCGATCTCGACCATGATCTCGCCATCGTCCTTCACCTTGGCGACCCGGCCGATCATGCCCCCGGAAGTGACCACGGTGTCGCCGCGTTTGACGCCTTCCACCAATTGCTGGTGGGCCTTGACCCGCTGCTGCTGTGGCCGGATCAATAGGAAATAGAAGATGCCGAACAGCAGAAGCAGCGGCACCATAGTAGAAACGAGGGGATCGTTGAAGTTCATGGATATCTCTTAAAGGGGGGCTCTTGGGTGCGGCCCTGCGGCGAATATAGCCTTCAGCCCCTCCTTTGCAACGGGAGCGTGGCTGGGTTAGGCAATGACAATGACCAGGGATTTCACCAAAATCGAGGACCTGCTCGCGCGCATCGCCGCGGCGCTGGAACAACGCATGCCCCGCCCGCCGGAGGACATCCAGACCGTGCTTGGGGCCTCCGACGTCTTTGTCTGGGAGGCGGACACCGCCCAACTCGTGGCTGTGCGGCAAACGACGGGCCTTCCGTTGGGGCTGCTCAAGGGCATCGACGCCCCCCGCGACACGCTGTTCGAGAACACGCGGCGATTCGCAGGGGGACTACCCTCCAACAATGCCCTTCTTTGGGGCGCGCGCGGGATGGGCAAAAGCTCGCTCGTCAAAGCGGTGCACGCCGAAGTGAACGCCAAACTGGCGCCGTCCAACCGCCTGGTGCTGATCGAGATCCATCGCGAGGACATCGTGTCGCTGCCCCAGCTCTTACGTCTGCTGCGCGGACAGAAACGGCAGTTCCTGCTGTTCTGCGACGATCTCTCCTTCGACCGCGACGACACCAGCTACAAATCGCTCAAGGCCGCGCTCGAAGGTGGCGTCGAAGGCCGTCCCTCCAACGTGCTTTTTTACGCAACGTCCAACCGCCGCCACATGATGCCGCGCGATATGATGGAGAACGAACGCTCCACCGCGATCAACCCGTCCGAAGCCGTGGAGGAAAAGGTCTCTCTGTCGGACCGGTTCGGTCTATGGCTCGGGTTTCACAATTGCGCGCAAGACGAATATCTCGCCATGGTCGAAAGCTATGCGGCGTATTTCCAATTGCCGCTCGCAGCCGATGCGCTTCGCGCGCGCGCGCTTTCCTGGGCGGCGGGGCGCGGCGCGCGTTCGGGACGCGTGGCATGGCAATTCATCCAGGATATCGCCGGAGAATTGGGCAAACCCTTGCGCTAAGATTTGGCGGCGGTGCGCAAACGTGCCGCCGCCGGTTTCTTGCGCTTGGACTTGAGCGCGGGCTTCGCGCGCGCGAGCGATGTGAGCGAGGTTTCGAGCAAACCACTTAGCCGCTGCTGCTCGCGCAGCTCCGTCAAATCCATGTGCAGCGGCGTCACAGAAATACACCCCTGCGCGATCGCGTGCAGATCGGTGCCGCGTTCGGGATCGCCGAAGATGCGCTTGAAGCCGACCCAGAAATAGGTGCGCCCCCGCGCGTCGCTGCGTTCGTCCACGCGCAGGATCGACTGATCGCGCTGGCCTTGCGCGGTGACCATGACGCGCTTGACCTTGCCCGGCGGCAGCGCGGGAAAATTGACGTTCAGCAGCACGCCTTCCGGCCAGCCGATTTCGACCAGCCGCCTGACCAGGGGCGGGCCGTGCTTCTCCGCACAGGCGAAGAGGACATCCTCTTCATAGTCGCCGCCAGCGGCCTGGCTCATGGCGATGGACGGAATGCCAAGAACCGCACCTTCCATGGCGGCGGCGACGGTGCCCGAATAGGTGACGTCGTCCGCGACATTGAAGCCGCGATTGACGCCGGAAATCACCAGATCGGGAAGATGATCCTTCATGATGTGGATGCCCGCCATCATCACGCAATCCGTCGGCGTGCCGGAGAGCGCGAAGCGTTGCGGCCCGGCCTGACGCAGCCGCAAGGGAAGCGTCAGCGTGAGGGAATGCGAGGCTCCGGATTGCTCGGTCTCCGGCGCCACCACCCAGATGTCGCTGGAAAGCGAGCGCGCGATCTTCTCCGCCACCGCCAGACCCGGCGCATGGATGCCGTCATCGTTGGAAACGAGGATGCGAAGTTGTTTTTTACGGGAGCGCAAGACGACACGGCTCATCGTGCGATCCGGTCGACGCCGCCCATATAGGGTTTCAGCGCATCGGGGATCAGGATCGAACCATCTGCCTGCTGATAATTCTCCAGGATCGCCACCAGTGTGCGCCCGACCGCAAGGCCAGAGCCGTTGAGAGTATGCACGAAGCGGGTGTTCTTTTCGCCGGGCGGACGATAACGCGCATTCATGCGGCGAGCCTGGAAATCACCGCAATTGGAACAGGACGAGATTTCACGGAACGCGTTCTGGCCCGGCAACCAGACCTCGATGTCATAGGTCTTACGCGCGCCGAAACCCATGTCGCCGGTGGACAGCACAATGATCCGATGATGCAGGTTCAGGCGCTTCAGCACTTCCTGCGCGCATTGGGTCATGCGCTCGTGTTCGGCGGCGGATTGTTCCTGCGTGGTGATAGAGACGAGTTCCACCTTCGAGAATTGGTGCATGCGGATCATGCCGCGCGTGTCTTTTCCCGCCGCACCGGCTTCGGCGCGGAAGCACGGCGTATAGGCGGTGAAGCGCAACGGAAGCTGTGCGCCGTCGAGAATTTGCTCGCGCACCAGATTGGTCAGCGGCACTTCAGCGGTGGGAATGAGCCAGCTTGGTGGCAGCATGCCTTTGGTTGGACCGAATCTTGGCGTGACTTTGAATTCTCCGGCGTTATTGGTCCACAGATCAGCACTACCCACGGGCTTTTCTTCAAACTCCACATAGCTACTTGCGAAGAACAGGTCCCTTTCAAATTTCGGTAGTTGCCCTGTCCCACGCATTGCGTGGTCGCGCACTAGCAGCGGTGGTGAAATCTCGGCATAGCCGCCGATTTCGAGTTTCTCACTTGTATTGTTTTCACGCACCTGATCCGTGTGCAGATCGAGCATGAATTGCGCGATGGCGCGTTCCAACCTGGCGAGCTGATTCTTCAGCACAACGAAGCGCGCGCCAGACATCCGCGCGGCGGCCTCGAAATCCATCTGACCGAGACCCTCGCCGAGATCGAAATGCTCCTTTGGCGTAAAAGCGAAATCCGGCTTCGCCCCCCAGCGGCGAATTTCCTTATTTGCGCTTTCATCGCCGACCGGCACATCGTCCGCGGGAATATTCGCAATCCCGGCGAGTAGATCGTCCAATTCCTTTTGGAATCGCCGTTCTTTTTCTTCGCCGTCCTGAATTGTTTCCTTAATGACCGCAACTTCGCCCATCAGGGCGGTAGCCTGAGCCTCGTCCTTCTTGGCCTTCGCCTGTCCGATCAGCTTGGAGGCTTCGTTGCGCCGCGCCTGAGACTGCTGAAGGATGGTCTTTATATTGCGCAAAATTTCATCGCGCTTCAGAATCTCCGGGCTGATGGGCGCGAACCCGCGCTTCTTCAGTCCTTCGTCGAAGGCCGCCGGATCGTCGCGGATCGCTTTGATGTCGTGCATGGGAAAATTCTCCAACCGGGAGGCGTTCTGGCATGGGCCGCGCCGGTGCGCAAAGGTAAACTATGTCCGCCCATCAGGAGGAACCGATGTCCGAAGACGAACACGCGATTCGCGCTCTCATCGCCGATTGGATCGCCGCCAGCAAAGCGGGCGATCTCGCCACCGTGCTGGGGTTGATGTCCGACGACGTGGTGTTCATGGTCCCGGGCCGCAGCTTTGGAAAACAGGAGTTCGCTGCCGCGTCCGCCGGCATGAAGGGCATGGATTTCATCGGTGAGAGCGAGGTGTTGGAAATCGAAGTCCTGGGGACACGCGCCTGGTGCCGAACGCATCTCACCGTGACTGTGACGCCGCCGAATGCAGCGCCCGTGCGACGATCGGGCTACACGTTGTCGATCCTTGCCAAGAACGCAGGAGGAAAATGGGTCATCACGCGGGACGCGAATCTGCTGGCGGCCGGGTGATTCTTCAGGTCGGCTGGATGTCGCCGGGTCCCGCCGCCGCCGCTTCGGCCTTGGCGCGCTGACGCTCGATCAGTTTCACGCAGAGGATCGAAACCTCGTAGAGCCCGATCATCGGAATGGACAGCGAAAGTTGGCTGAAGACGTCGGGCGGTGTCACTACCGCGGCAAGCGCGACAATGCCGACGATGGCATAGCGCCGCGCGCTCGAGAGCGCCTTGCTGCTGACGATGCCGACGCGGCCCAAAAGCACCAGCAGCACCGGAAGCTCGAAACAAAGTCCGAACGCGAAGATCAGCGTCATCACGAAGGTGAGATATTCGCCCACCCTGGGCGCGAGCTGGACGGCGATCTGGCCCGGACCGGCCGGAATCTCCTCACCGACGAAGAACTGGATCACGCGCGGCAGCATCAGATAATAGACAAAGGCCGCGCCCGTGACGAACATCACCGGGGTCGCCAGCAGGAACGGCCAGAAGGCTTTGCGCTCGTGCTTGTAAAGGCCGGGTGCGATGAACAGCCAAAGCTGCAGCGCCATATAGGGAAAGGCCAGGCACAACGCGCCGAACATACCGATCCGCACATAAGTGAAGAACTGTTCGTATAGCGCGGTGAAGATCATCTGGCGATTCGCCTGGCCCGCCAGCGCATCGGAAATCGGCCGCGTCAGGAACGCGAAAATCGGCTTCGAGAAGGCGAAGCAGAAGATAAAGCAGACCAGGAACGCGATCACCGAACGCACGATACGGTTGCGCAACTCGATGAGATGTTCGAGCAGCGGCGCTTTGCTCGATTCGAGCTCGGCTTCTTCGTCAGAGCTGGGTGAGGCCATGAATCGACCCTACACCGTCATGGCCAGCAGGACGCCATCCGTGCGCCTAGCGCCGCGTTGCGCGGCTCTGCGGAGGTGACACAGCGAACCCATCAACCGTTTGTCCCGGTGACGGGCTGCGTCGCTTTCGCGGCTTCTTCCGCCGCGGCCTCGGCACCGGTCTCAACCGGCTGGGGCGCACTCGCCGGAATGGGTCCGGCCGGAACCGGTGCGGCCGCCGGGGGTGTATCGAATATCGGGGGCGCCGCGCCCACCTCTTCGATGGTCGATTGGATGCCGAGCGGGTCCTTGGGGAATTCGATTCCCAGGGCCGCGTAATCCTTGTCGGTCATGGGTTGGGCAGCTTCAACGGCCTGGGCCTTCATCTTGTTGACTTCGTTGCGCAGTTCGTCGAGCTCGGCCTGGCGCGCCATGTCGTCGAAGCTGCGGCGGAACTGATCGGCCATGGCGCGTGCGCGTCCGGCCCATTGGCCCACCTTCCGCATCAGCTTGGGCAGGTCTTTGGGACCGACCACCACCAGCGCAACGATCAGAATGACGAGATACTCGCTGCCGTCGATGCCGAACATCTGCTTCTCTCACGAGCACCCCCACTGCCATGATTCCGGAGTGGGGTCCGCAATGGGCCCTATGACCGCTGGGATAGTCCGTCACGACCCAGGACGGGATCGCTCAGCCCTGCTTGACTTCGTCGGCCTTCTTGGCTTCGACCTTATCCGCCGGCGGCGAGGGATCGTTTGGATCCTTCAGCCCTTCCTTGAAGTTCCGGATGCCGTGGGCGAAATCGCCCATCAATCCCGAAATCTTGCCCTTGCCTCCGAACAGGAGCGCAACGACCGCGATCAGGATCAGCCAATGCCAAATGCTAAAACTGCCCATAGGCTCATACTCCCGTGATTGAGGCATGATAGCGCGCTATGCGAAGGCTTTGCGCGGTTTTCTTTGCCCAACCTAATTTTCCGTGCCCTATCTAGCCTGATCCTTCACTTGCGACAAATCTCATTGCGGCAAGGAAAGACAAAAGCCTCCTGTGGTTCCGCGGCGAGGCAGACAACCGATCCGGGCACCAGACCCGTACCCGCCGGTGCCGCTGCCCTTACCGAAATGGGGACTTCCACCCCTTCGGGCAAGGCATTCGTGAAAAACGCCGCTTCGATTTCGAGCTGGCCGGCATAGGGTCTGACCGCCAGCACGCGAGCCTGGACACCCGTGTCCGCGACCCGCACCGAGGCCGGCCGGTACAATATCTCCGCCCATTCCCCCTCGGCTACCGATTTCGCAGACGTTTGACCGAAAGGTGATGCGGCGCACCCTTTTGTGACGCGGGCGTGAAACACATTGGCGCCCCCGAACAGAGCCGCCGCCTGGGGGTCCGCGGGGTGCCGATAGATTTCGGCCGGGGTGCCGGTCTGAACGATGCACCCGGCGCGCATCAGCGCGACCCGGTCGCCCACCCGCATCGCCTCGTCCGGGTCGTGGGTCACCATGACGACCGCCGCACCCTCCTCCCGGAGCCGCTTGAGCGTGGTGCAGCGCACATCGTCGCGCAAAGCCGAGTCGAGGCCGGAAAAAGGCTCGTCCATCAGCACCACGTCCGGCTTGGGCGCGAGCATGCGGGCAAGCGCCACGCGCTGCTGCTCGCCACCCGAAAGCGTGTGGGGAAACGCGTCCCTGAGGCCGGTAAGCCCAACACGCGCAAGCTCATCGTCCACGCGGGCCTCGCGCTCCGCCCGCGCGAGCTTGGCCAGACCGAAGGCGACATTGCGCTTCGCCGTCAGATGCGGGAACAGGGCGTAATCCTGGAACATCAAACCCACCCGGCGGGTCTCGGGCGGTTCGTGACGGCCCTGCCCCTCCACCAAACGCCCGCCCACGAACACGAGCCCCGAATCGGCACGCTCAAGCCCGGCAGCGATGCGCAGACTGGTGGATTTCCCGCATCCCGAAGGACCGAGCAAACACAGGACTTCGCCCCGCTTCACGTCGAGCGTCACCCCGTCCACCGCGATGCGGGTGCCAAAGCGCCGCGTCACATTGCGGAGCGAAAGCCCGTCGGCGGGGGCGGTGCATGTTTCGTCAGAGATCTGCGAAGCCGCGTTCAGAAGGCATTCCTTTGCGAATGCGTATCGCATGCTAATTAGGCGCTATTGGGCCGGCACCGCAAGCAATCCTCCGCGCTTGGAGGAACCTTGTGACAAGTTTTGGCGGCCGCCAGATTGACAAATAAGGAACATCGCCCCTGGCGTATGGTTAACATGCACGAGATTCGCGTCTCGCGCACCCAACCAACTCAAGCCCCGCTTCTCAGTGGGGCTTTTTCTTATTAGAGGGGCTTTTTCTTATCCGGATTTTTTCTGATCCGGTGGGCTGAAAACCATGGTCAAACTAGAGCGGTTTGCGGTTTGCGCCCGAAAACATCGGCCAAATCGGCAAGGCGCTTGTGCGCCGTTTCGCCGAGCAGCGCTTTTTTCGCCAAGGGAAGCTCCAGCGCCAGCGTATCTTTGGTCAGCATCAACTTGGCGTGCGGCAACTCGCCTTCGACCGCCCCCGAAAGTCCGAACGCCAGGCGCGCCGCGAGTCCGATCTGCTGCGCCTTCACCGCGCCGTCCGCGCCCAGAAGACTCGCCACACGCGTCTCTTCCGGGAAATCATCGTCGCCGGCATAGCGGTAATAGGCGGCACTTGCCATCAGCGCGCGTTCATGATGATCGGCCCCGCCATAGGCACCCCGCAGGACCTGGACAAAGGTCCCCATGGCGCGATCGTCGGGATGGCGCCGCCAGCCAATATCCGAGAACAGACACGCCGCCTCGCGGATGCGGCGCTCGGCTGCCCCCTCCTTGGGAAACAGCGGGGTCATCCAGCGGAACAGTTCCGGCGCATGACCGGGAAGGCGCGATTCGCGCTCGTTCAGATCGCGGGCAAACGCGATCAGCGGGTCCTTGGCGGCCTCTTCGGGTTTGAGCTTTCGCTGCAGGACGCCCTCGCGCAAGCCGAAGGCGGAAACGACGACCTCCTTGAGGCCAAGGCCCTGGATCATCTCCTCCATCACCAGCGCGCCATAGGGCAGCGCCTCGGCACGGCGTTTGGGCACCGAGCGCATCTTCTCCAGCGATTTGCGCGAAAGCCCCGACACCACGCGGCACAGCTTCACCGCGCGACCGGCGGGAATGACGTAATGATGCAGCACCCGGAGCGGATAGTCGCGCTCATCCATGTCGACATGAGCAAGGGCGCGCCAGATGCCCCCCACCGCATAAAGCGCCCGGCCCTTCAGAGATTTGGCGAAATCGAGTTTGCCGAGGCCTTTCTCGACGACGTTGCGCGCCTTGTTGAGATTTGCGCCCGCCACATCCATCAAGCGCAAGGGTCCAAAGGGAAGTGTGGCGGCGGCGCCAGTCTTGCCGTCCTTCACCGTCACCATGTCCAGGCTTCCCCCGCCCAGATCGGCAACCAGGCCGTCGGCGTCGGGAAGTCCCGCGAGCGTTCCTTCCGCGGCGATGCGCGCCTCTTCCTCGCCGGAAAGAATCCGGATCGGCTGACCGAGCGTCTTTTCGGCGCGGCGGATGAAATCGCGGCCATTCGTGGCGTCGCGCGCGGCCGCCGTCGCCACCGCGCCGACATCGCGCACATTGTGTCCGTCACAGAGTTCGCGAAAGCGCGCCAGCGTCTCGATCGCGAAAATCATGCCCTCCGCATCGAGATTGCCGGTGGAGACCATGTTGCGGCCGATCGCGCAGATCGCCTTTTCATTGTGGAGCGCGGCCGCATGCCGCCACGGCCCTTCATAGATGACCAGACGCACCGAGTTCGAGCCGATATCGACAATGGCGATCGGCTGATAGCGGCCTATCCTGCGGCTGCTCGCCTTGAACTGAACATCGGTTAGGCTCAATCGGACTCCATGAATGGTCAGGCGCCGCGAATCGCACCGGCGACGTTGGGAGGAGTATCCACCTTCAAGGCCCGCCCGCGACCCGAAAGCGACGGATTGGTCATGAAATAGGTGTGTGCCGAAAACGCATCGGGCCGATCGAATGCCGGGTTGCGGGCATAGGAGCCATCGGCCCGCAGGACCCAGCTCTGCGCCTGATCCTTGAGATTGGCGACCATGATCTGGGACAGCACCTGCTGATGCACGGTGGGATTGTCGATCGGGACCATCGCCTCCACACGGCGGTCGAGGTTGCGCGTCATCCAGTCCGCCGAGCTGATATAGACCTTGGCTTTCGGTGACGGCAGCCCATAACCCGCGCCGAAACAGACGATGCGGGAATGTTCGAGGAAGCGGCCGACAATGCTCTTTACACGGATGTTGTCGGAAAGTCCGGCGACACCCGGTCTGAGACAGCAGATGCCGCGTACCACCAGATCGATCTGCACGCCGGCCTGGCTCGCGCGGTAGAGCGCGTCGATGACGCGCGCATCCACCAGCGCGTTGAGCTTGGCCCAGATCGCGGCCGGACGACCGGCGCGGGCGTGTTCGATCTCCGCTTCGATGTAATCCATCAACCGGTTCACCATGGTGAGCGGCGAGATCGCGATCTTTTCGAGGTGGCTGGGCTCGGCGTAGCCGGTGACGTAGTTGAAGAACTGCGCCGCATCGCGGCCCAAGGCCGGATCGGCCGAGAACAGCGACAGATCGGTATAGATCTTGGCCGTCAGCGGATGGTAATTGCCGGTGCCGAAATGGACGTAGCTGCGAAGCTTTCCGCTTTCGCGCCGCACCACCAGGCTCACCTTGGCGTGGGTCTTAAGCTCGATGAACCCATAGACGACCTGGGCGCCCGCGCGTTCGAGGTCGCGCGCCCATTTGATGTTTGCCGCTTCGTCGAAGCGCGCCTTCAGCTCCACCAGTGCCGTCACCGACTTGCCGGCCTCGGCCGCTTCGATCAGCGCGCGCACGATGGGGCTGTCCTTGCTCGTGCGGTAGAGCGTCTGCTTGATCGCGACGACGTCTGGATCCTGTGCGGCCTCGCGCAGGAACTGCACCACCACATCGAAACTTTCAAAAGGGTGATGGACGATGAGGTCCTTTGCCTTGACGGCCGCGAAGCAATCGCCGCCATGATCGCGGATGCGTTCGGGAAAGCGCGACGTGAAGGGTTCGAACTGCAGGTCGGGGCGCTCATCGAGGATGAGCTGCTTGGTTTCGTCCAGGCCCAGAAGCCCATCGACCACGAAGGGTTCACGCTGCCCCATATACAGATGATCGGCGATGAAGCGCATCAGGTCGGGCGGCATGGAGGCGCTGCATTTCAGGCGTATCACAGAGCCGCGGCGGCGGCGCTTCAACAGCGTTTCATAGAGGCGCACCAGGTCTTCGGCTTCTTCCTCCACTTCGATGTCGCTGTCGCGCAGGATGCGAAACACGCCAGCGGCCGTGACGGCATGGGCGGGAAAGAGACGGTCGAGATAAAGCCCAATGAGATTTTCGAGGGTGATGAAACGCGCTTTGCCCTCCCGGTCGGGCAGGCGCACGAAACGCTGCAATTGCGAGGGAATGGGCAGAAGCGCGGTGAGCGCCTTGCCATCCATGGGCCGCGTCAGCCGCATCGCCATCACGAAGCCGAGATTGGGAATGAACGGGAAGGGATGAGCGGGGTCGATGGCGAGCGGCGTCAGGATCGGGAAGATCTGCTGGCTGAATTCCTGATCCATCCAAGCGCGGTCTTCCACCGACAACTGATCCGGCTCGATCACGGCAATGCCGGAATTGACGAGCGCCACGCGCAACTCGCGCCAGGTCTTCTGCTGATCGAGGATCAGCTCGGCCGCCATCTGATCGACGCGCGAAAGCTGCTGCGCCGGCGTCAGGCCGTCGTCCGAAAGGCTCGCCACGCCGGCATTGACCATGCCTTTCAGGCCGGCCACGCGCACCATGTAGAATTCATCGAGGTTCGATGCCGAAATGGAAAGAAAGCGAAGCCGCTCCAGCAGCGGGTGGCGAAGATTCTGCGCCTCCTCCAGCACGCGCCGATTGAAGGCGAGCCAGGACAGTTCGCGATTGATGAAGCGCCCGGGAGACTGCAACGAGAGCCCGGGGATAAGCGTTGCCGCCGCCCCCGAAGCCGGCATGTCCGGCACCGCTTCCGGGCCTGTGGCGGTGACACCGCTTGCCGCTATTTCTCTGAGTGTTGCCTTGTTCATCGGAGATTTCCGCCTTGCCGTTGAGTGTAATGATTAATTCCGGCCCTGTCATGGCGGGCACGCAGGCCTAGAATGGCGCCTTTTCCGTGAAACAAATGCGAATGTGGACGTTCAGTCCCGCGACCCGGACGGGGTTTCGGACTCAAGGAGTTCGAGGGCCAGCCGTTCGGTGACGGCACGTTTCTCGCCGAGGGCCTTCTCGTCCAGCCGCGCGATAAAGGCGGCAATCGCGGCTGGCGTGCGCTCAAGCTGGATCACGATGCGTCTGATGACGGCTTCGGGCACCTCAAGCTGGCGATCCGCGAAATGCTTGGCGATGAGCCCCGCCAGCAGCACATCGTCGGGCGCCCACATCGCAAAACCGATGAGCGCCGAAAATCGCGAGGCCAGATCGCCGATGGGACTTTGCCACGCAGCCGGACGGGTACGCGCGGTCAGAAGCAGCCACCCTTTCGGGCGCTCGAACAGAGCCAGCAGAGCACGATCGCGGGTTTCGCCGGGGGGGGCACGGTCAAAATCTTCGATCACCAGAGCCGTGCCACTATCCTGCGCGTCCAAATTTTCCGGCCTCAGCGCATAGGCGTCGATGATTTGCGCGCCGGCGGTCTCGCGCCATATCGCGGCGAGATGACTCTTGCCGCAGCCCGGCGGTCCATAGAGAGCCGCAGCGTACGACGGCCAATCGGGCCAGCGCCGGATGAATTGGAACGCCGGTTCGTTGCACGGGGCGACGATAAAATCATCGCGCCCATGGGCGGACTTCACGCCGAACGGCAGGGCGAGTTGGCCAAACATCAAAGCATGGGCATCAATGCATGGGTCAGGCCCGCCGGCCTTCCTGTACGTTCACGGTGCGCATGGCCTTGAGCCAGACGGCCAAATACGCGAACCCCGAGACCCAGGCGAAGGCCGCGACCAGATAGGCGTCGGCGGGTGCGCTTGCGTCCACCGGCAGATCGAAAGCAAGCGCCGCCAAATGCCACCCGATGTAGATCACTTGCAGCGCCGTACAGACCTTGCCGCGGAAAAGGGGCTGGACGGCGATGGGCGCCCGCAAGGCGAGCGCCCAAGCGAGCCCAAGCAGGATCAGAAGATCGCGGGCAATCACCGTGACGGTGAGCCATGCCGGGACGTCATCGAGAATGGCAAGCGTCACGAAGGCTGCGATCATCAGCGCCTTGTCGGCGGCGGGATCGAGCAAACGCCCAAGCCGGCTCGCCAGATTGAAACGCTTGGCGAGGAATCCATCGGCAGCGTCCGACAATCCGGCGAATGCGAAGAGACTGAATGCCGCGCTGAAATGCCCCGCGACCAGCAGAACAGCCGTCGTCGGCGCCGCGGCGAGCCTGAGCGTCGTGATCATGTTCGGCAGGTGGCGCAGCATGAACATCATGGGGCGTTGGCGGCGGATCGACCAGCAAGCTGCAGGGTGAACTGGCCGCCCGCATTGGCGAGCAAAAGATTCTGCTGAGCCAAGGCATCGCGCAATTGTTCGGGCCGTCCGAAATAGACCAGTTGAATCTCGGCTTCGTGCAGCGCAAGCCCGGTCACATCCATGTCGGCCACGGCTTTCACGGCGCCAAGCTGCTTTCTGATCTTGGCCCAATCGTCCAGCGTCTCGAACTGGACATCGGCGGTGAGTTGGCCGCGCGTGGCGAAATTCACGGCACTGCGGGTCTTCCAGGTCTCGTAGGCTCTTTCGGCCACCACCTCGGCATCCGCGGCGAAGGTGGAATTGGCGTAGGCAAAGGAGGCCGCGATGCGCGCCGTCGCCGAAATTTCAACCATCTGCACCGTCTTGGCGTCTTCGCTGGCGATGGCGATGATCGCCTCCGTGGCGTTGTAGCGCCGCGCCAGCGGCGCTAGGCTTGCCCAATCGGCCTGAGCGAGATCGGGCCGGGACAGGATTTCCATGTCCTGAGCGTCTGCCGCCGGCAGCACAAAAGGCACCAGACCCTGCTGCAAGGCGGGATCCTTCCAGGCCATGGCCCAAGCGCTCATCGGATCGACGCCGGCGGTCCCCGCGACAATCGGGATAACCAGCGACGGGCGGGCTCGCGTCTCGGTATAGGCGATCCCCGATTGTCTCAGGAGAGCGCGAACCGCCGCGGCGTTAAAACGATAGGTCACCTCGGCCAGATAACGCGTGGTGCTGCGCCGCTCGTTGGAGACTTCGAAGCTGCGCACCATGCGCAGCATCGCGTTGTCATCCAGCTTCGGCTGCTTGCCCCAATTGGCGGTTGCGGTCACACGCCGATAAATCTTGGTCCACGCCAACGGGCGGCCCTCCGCCATGGCGAGATCGCGGGCGGCCGTGGCCGATTCGGCGGTCGCGTCCACCTTGATGCCGGCGACGGTGAAGATGTCGGGGACAGGCGCGGGTGCTGCCTGAACCGCGCCTGCCCGCAGGATGAAACCCGCGGCGAGAACGAGAAGGGAAAGGCGAAGCATGGGATTCCTCTATAGCCTGACTATAGGGATAGGTATGGACAGAAAAAAGGCATCGTCGCGAAGGAAACGCCGAATCCGCCGGTCGTCTCCGGCCAGCCTCTTAATTTATTCGCCGTATGCGCGTCCAATTATGCCCGAATCAGGCCTTTGGGAGCGGCAGCGGTCGCGCTTTCGGGAAAGATTTTTTCTTCAAGTGCCTGTTTTGACACGCCGAGATGTTCGGCAAGAGCGGCCTTGAAGAGTGCCCGTGTGTCGGTCTGGGCCGGCAGATCGCGTCCGTCCCTGAGCACAGACGGTTTCAGGCCCCGCCATTCGGCGTGGATATTCCCGCCCGCGACCGCGCCGCCGAACATGAAACCTATGCCGGCGGTGCCATGATCGGTGCCGCCCGTGCCGTTCACTTTGACGGTACGGCCGAACTCGCTCGCCGCCACGATGGCGGTCTTCTGCCAGGCAGGACCGAGCGATGCCTTGAGCGCCGCCAAGCCTTCATCGAGGAGCTGGAGCCGACGGGCCAATTGGCCCTCGCCCGCACCCTGATTGGAATGGGTGTCCCAGCCGGTGATGTCGAAGACGGCAACACGCGGACCGCCTTCGGCGGCGAGAATCCGGCCGGCGCCTTCCATAAGAGGCGCGATATCGCCGGCGGCCCCTG
>DASYEG010000248.1:0-2604 GCA_036499145.1 Micropepsaceae bacterium
GGAGGCAATGATGCGCGCATATTCACTGCGCACATCCGTAATAACCGACGCGCGCGTCTCCTTGGAGATCAGACTCGCCACCACGCCGACGGCACGGGAAGCATCGGTCACATACACCGTCTGCCCGCGCGCATAATTGGGGTGGATTTTTACCGCGGTGTGGACACGGCTTGTGGTCGCTCCGCCGATCAGGAGCGGAATATCGAAACCTTCGCGTTCCATCTCGGCGGCGACGTGGCACATCTCGTCCAGCGACGGCGTGATCAGACCGGATAGTCCGATGACATCGGCCTTTTTTTCGCGCGCGATTTCCAGGATGCGTGCGGACGGCACCATCACGCCCAAATCTTCAACCTCGTAGCCGTTACACTGAAGCACCACGCCGACGATGTTCTTGCCGATGTCGTGGACGTCGCCCTTGACCGTCGCCATGACGATGCGCCCGGCGGATTCGCGCTGCGCGCCTTCTTTTTCCGCCTCCATGAAAGGAATGAGATGCGCCACCGCCTTCTTCATCACGCGCGCGGACTTCACCACCTGGGGAAGAAACATCTTGCCGCTGCCAAACAGATCGCCGACGACATTCATGCCGGACATCAATGGGCCTTCGATCACATCCAGCGGCTTCTTGGCACGCAGCCGCGCAGCCTCCACATCCTCCAGCACGAAATCGGCGATGCCGTGGACGAGCGCGTGCGTCAGGCGCTCCTCGACGGGAAGCGAGCGCCAGGCCAGCACCACCTCGGGATCGGCCTCTTCGCCGGATTTGCGATATTTCTGCGCCAGTTCCAGCAAACGCTCGGTCGCGTCCGCGCGGCGATTGAACAGCACATCCTCGATAGCGTCGCGCAATTCGGCGGGAATATCTTCGTAGACCGGAAGATTGCCGGCATTGACGATTCCCATATCCATGCCGGCGCGAATCGAATGGTAGAGGAAGATCGAATGCATCGCCTCGCGCATGCGCTCGTTGCCGCGGAACGAGAAGGAGAAATTCGAAACGCCCCCCGACACATGAGAGAACGGCAAGCCCTGGCGGATGCGCGTGGTGGCATCGACATAGGCGCGGCCATAATCATTGTGCTCCTCGATGCCGGTCGCAACCGCGAAAATATTGGGATCGAAGATGATGTCCTCAGGGGGAAAGCCGACGCGATCGACCAATATGCCGTAGGCGCGCCGGCAAATCTCGAACTTGCGCTCGGCGGTATCGGCCTGCCCCTTCTCGTCGAAGGCCATCACGACCACGGCCGCGCCATAGCGGCGCACTTTTTCGGCGGCTGCCACGAAGGCCGCCTCACCCTCTTTCAGGCTGATCGAATTGACGACGGGCTTGCCCTGCACGCATTTCAGTCCCGCCTCGATCACGCTCCATTTGGAGGAATCGATCATCACCGGCACACGTGAGATATCGGGCTCGCCCGCGACCAGATTGAGGAACCGCGCCATCGCCGCTTCGGAATCGATCAGCCCCTCGTCCATATTGACGTCGATGATCTGCGCGCCGCTTTCCACCTGGCCGCGCGCGATGTCGAGGGCGGCTTCGTAATCGCCCGCCGTGATCAATTTGCGGAATTTGGCGGAACCCGTGATGTTAGTGCGCTCGCCGACATTGACGAAGTTCGTCTCCGGGGTGAGCGTGAACGCCTCCAGTCCGGAAAGACGGAGCTGGCGCGGCTTCTCGGGGATCTTGCGCGGGGGGACGCCCGCGACCGTTTCGACAAAAGCGCGGATATGCTCGGGCGTGGTGCCGCAGCAGCCGCCGACGATGTTCAACAGCCCCTCGCGCGCGAACTCGCCGATATGGGCGGCCATGGAGTGGGGCGTCTCGTCATAGCCGCCGAATGCATTGGGAAGCCCCGCATTGGGATGGGCGCTCGTCAGCGTGTCGGCGATTTCGGAAAGATCGGCCACATGGGGGCGCAGTTCCTTGGGGCCGAGCGCGCAATTGAGCCCGACCGCGAACGGCCCCGCATGGCGCAGCGAATGCCAGAAGGCTTCCACCGTTTGCCCCGTCAGCGTGCGCCCGGAAAGATCGGTGATGGTGCCGGAAATCCAGACGGGAAGCCGCTCGCCGGTTTGGGCAAACACCTCCTCGATGGCGTAGATCGCGGCCTTCGCATTCAGCGTATCGAAGACCGTCTCGATCATGATGAGGTCGGCGCCGCCACGGATCAGCGCATGCGTCGCATCGGCATAGGTCTCAGCCAGCGCATCGAAGCTGGTGTTGCGATACCCCGGATCGTTCACATCGGGCGACAGCGATGCGGTGCGGTTGGTGGGGCCAAGCACACCGGCGACGAAGCGTGGCCGCTCCGGGGTTGCAACTTCGTCGCAAACCTCGCGCGCGATGCGCGCCGCGGTCTCGTTCAGCTCCGGCACCAGCGATTCCAGCCCGTAATCAGCCTGGCTGATGGAGGTGGAATTGAAGCTGTTGCTTTCGATGATATCCGCGCCGGCGTGCAGATAGGCGCGCCCGATCTCGCGGATCACGTCGGGCTGGGTCAGGACCAGAAGATCGTTGTTGCCTTTGAGGTCGCGCGGCGAATCGGCGAACCGAGCCCCCCGGAAATCTTTTTCCGACAGGCGGTAATTCTGGATCAT
>DASYEG010000249.1:0-5521 GCA_036499145.1 Micropepsaceae bacterium
TCCAGCGGCATGTCGCCAAGGCCCTCACCAAAGAATTCGACGAATTTTCCGACCACGCCCTTTTTGCGCAGCATCTGGGTGACGGTCAGCACGAGATCGGTCGCCGTGCAACCGGCCCTGAGCTTGCCGGTCAGACGCATGCCGATGACTTCGGGGATCAGCATGGAGATCGGCTGGCCGAGCATGGCCGCTTCCGCCTCGATGCCGCCCACACCCCAGCCGAGCACCGAAAGGCCGTTGATCATCGTGGTATGGGAATCCGTTCCGACCAGCGTGTCCGGATAGGCGTATTCGACGCTGGTCTTTCCCTCTTTGACCTTATCGGTCCACACCGTCTGGGCCAGATATTCGAGATTGACCTGATGGCAGATGCCGGTGCCGGGGGGCACCACGCGGAAGCGGTTGAAGCCCTGCCCACCCCAGCGCAGGAACGAATAGCGCTCGCCATTGCGCTGATACTCGGTCGCCACATTCTTCTTGAAGGCCTCCTTGCCGTTGAAGAAATCGACCTGCACCGAATGATCGATGATGAGATCGACCGGAGTGAGGGGGTTGATCTTCTCCGGATCGCCCTTCAGCGCCGCCATCGCATCGCGCATGGCCGCCAGATCCACAACGGCCGGGACGCCGGTGAAATCCTGCATCAGCACACGCGCCGGCCGGTAGGCGATCTCGCGGTCCGAACTACGGGTCTTCAGCCAATCGGCCACCGCGCGGATGTCGGCCACGGTGACGGTCCGGCCATCTTCATGGCGCAGCAGATTTTCGAGCAATATCTTGAGCGAATTGGGCAACCGAGAAATGCCGGCAAGGCCATTCTTCTCCGCGGCTTTGAGGCTGAAATAGACATAGGTCTTATTGCCGACGGTAAGCTTCCGCCGCGCTTTGAAACTGTCGAGGCTGGCCACGAATGCACTCCCGTTTGTCCGAATATGCTGAAAACGGGCGCGAACTTAGTCCTAAAGTCACCGTCAAGGCTACGAGATAAACTTTAGCGCCCGTTTTACCGTCTGGGGGGCATTAAGGAGGCCGCACGCCGGAACGTGAACGCGCGTCCATATTGTTGCCACCTTCGGAGCGTTCTTGGGTGTGGGGGTTGGCAACATCAGGCGGGGGAACCGGCCGGTGGGCCATGTCAGAATGTGTATTTTCGCGAGATTGATGGCGTGAGGCTGCAACTTTCCCTTGGCCTGTCATTGGCGCTTGTCCTGGGCGCGGGCCTTGGCGCGAGCGCCCAGGAATTGCCGGCGGCTCATCTGGTCCTCACCCCTTCGATGCCGCTCCCCCGCGACGGCACCTATATCGCCAACGACAAATTGGCTTTCGTGCTGGACCATTATGGCAACCAGGTCCGCCTGCGCTTCCTCGACAATGACGAAGTGTTCTATCTCTCGAGCGAGCCTGCTTCTTTGGGTGGCCGCGTGCTGAAATACGATACCGGGGATACCGCGCTGCAGGTTACCGGGTGGGGCGGTCTCACGCTGTACACGATGCAGGCCAAGGGCGGGCTGCCTGCCGAGTCCAACGATGCGGACCAGAGCGTCGAACCGGCCCCGGTGGGTCCGAAGGAGGTCAAGGCGTTCGCCGCAAAACTCGCGCAGGACCTCTCGGCCAGCGAGGATTTCGCGGTCGGCTTCGCCGCGGATTGGGACAATCTCGCAAAGATTGACGAACTGCGCGCGCTCGGCTGCGATGCCATGCGCAACGTGACCTACGCTCTCAAGGAACTCGCCGATAGCGGCAGGCGCGCCCTCATTTCCGATCGCATCCATATCATCAGGGTCATTCAGGGACCCAAACCCGCCGTGACGATGCAGAAAGGCATTCTGACCGTCACCGTCGCCCCGCAATTGGGACTGTCGGCCCGGCCATCCTCGCTTGCCATCGTCCAGGTGCTGCGCGCCTCATTCTAGCGGCGGCCAGCCGCCCGGCGCGGTTTCGCGCGTCCCGATGTCATCGGCGTCATTGCGAACGCTCGCCGAGAAAAGGGTTCGGCGCACCTTTGGCGATGAGCACGGCGAACCCCGCCGCCACGCCGCGCGCATCCGCCAACGCATCGTGCCGGCGCCCATGAAAGACGGCCCCTGCGAGTTCCGCCACGTCGCAGGCGCGCTTGCCCTTGAGGTCGATCCCCTGAGCCGTGAACCAGGGAATCGCATTGGTGTAATTGGGAAGCGGGAGCGCATGCGCCCAGCCATAGAGCTTCAAATTGCCGGTCAGGATCAGATCGTCGCGGCCATGGGCGAAAGTCTCGCTCCCACCCACGAAATCCAAAAACGCACGGTAGGCCGTGATGAAATCCACGCCACGGTGGTCCATGGCCGCGTTGGTGATGCCGGTCAGTGCGGTCAAATAGTCCGAAAGCACCGGATTGACCCTGGGCCGCACCAGCATGTCGAAGCAATCAATCTCCGTCAGGCTCGCTGCGTCGAGCTTCGTTGCGCCGATCTGGACCACTTCGCTAAGTTCGCCGGGCCGTGTCCAGCGCGATTCCAGCGAACCTTCCCAGGCGGTGAATTCGAGGTCGAACACCACCGCATGCACATGTCTTCGTTCCTTCACTCGCTTCTCCGCACGTCGTTAAGAAATCGTAACATTCTCCGTTTAACAGTCTTTCCTGCCGTCTACCGCGGCGCGAAGCGGTTTGCACACGCTTTCCTAAGTTCTAAAAGCTCTAATGCCTCACCGCCGGAAGATATGCGCGGGTCGGGAGGATTACATGGCTCGGACATCATCGGTGGTCCAGACAATGCACGGTGCCGCTGCAGAGGAAGCCCGTTTCGAGGCCGCGGATGCGGGCGCCCATCTGGCGACCGCATCCCATCTGATCGGCACGGGTGAGCCGGAGCTCGCCGCGTTCTTCACCGCGTTCACGCGCTACGCCTCGCCGGAGGATCTGATCCACTACACCGGCGCAGAACTGGCGTCGTTGGTGAGTGGCCTTCATGCCCGCCTCGCGCGCCGCCTTGCCGGCACGTCCCTGGTGCAGATTTTTGCTCCTTCGTCCGAGGATGCCGGGTTCGCGCGAAACGCGGAAACCGTCGTCCTTGCGGTCAATGACGATATTCCATTCCTCTACGATTCTTGCACCGCCGAGATTCGTTCCCGCGGCTACCGGATCGCGGCAGCCTTCCACCCCGTGGTGGCGCTCGCCCGCGATGCGTCCGGGACCCTCTCGCCCAAAGGTTCGCCGCTCACCGAAAGCGTCATTGTGCTTGCGCTCGAGGGTGTGCTGGACGCGGAAGAAGCGGCAGACTTGCGCGACGGGCTCATCGAGGTCTTCGCCGGCACGCGCGCCGTGGTGCGCGACTGGAAGCCGATGCTGGAGCGCATCGCCGAAACGGCGGCCTCGCTGAACCGCAATCCGCCGCAGGTCTCCGAAGCCGAACTGGAAGAGAACATCGCCTTCCTCGACTGGATGGCGGATGAACATTTCACCTTTCTAGGCTGCCGCGACTATGTGTTCTCCGGCGAGGGCGAAGGCCGCCTCGATCCGGTCTATGAAAGCGGATTGGGATTGCTCGCCGATCCCGAAATGCGCGTGGTGCGGCGTGGACAGGACCGTTCACGGCTGACGCCTGCGGTGCGCGAGTTCCTGAAGAAGCCGACCCCGCTCATCATCACCAAATCCGCGCTGCGCTCTCCGGTGCATCGTCGCGTGCACATGGACTATGTGGGTGTGAAGACCTTCGATCCGAAGGGCCGGCTCACCGGCGAACGGCGCTTCATCGGCCTTTTCACCTCCAACGCCTACAGCCAATTGCCCGTGGCCATTCCGCTGCTTCGCCGCAAGACCGCCGCCGTGCGGGCAGGCTCCGGATTGCCGCCATCGAGCCATGACGGCAAGGCGCTGCAGCATATCCTCGACACATTCCCCCGCGACGAGCTGTTCCAGATTTCCGAGGACGAGCTGCTGGCGACCGCGCTCGGCATCCTCAATCTCGGACAACGGCCTAAGGTGCGGATATTCCTGCGCTTCGACCGCTTCGACCGCTATGTCTCCGCACTCGTCTTCATTCCGCGCGAACGCTACAGCGGCGCGGTGCGCGACACAGTCCATGCCATCCTCGCGCGCGCCTTCAACGGCCGCCAGTCGGCGGCCACACCGATGCTGGACGATGAGGCGCTCGCACGCGTGCACTACATCGTGGGCCGCAACGAAGGCCCGAGACCCGAGGCAGACGTCAAAGAGCTGGAATCCGAAATCCGCAGCGCCATCCGCACCTGGGACGACGGCTTTGCCGATGCGGCCCGTTTCGCCCATGGCGAGATCACCGGCGGAGTGTCGCTGCGCTATGCGGCGGCTTTTCCCGCCGGCTATCGCGACGCCTTCACGCCCGCCGAGGCCGTCGAGGATATCGGCCACATCGAAACGGTATTGCGGAACGAGGGCGCGGCAGGCCCCCTTGCCGCCCATTTCTACAGCAGAAACGGCGATGTGCCCGATGCCCTGCATTTGAAACTTTTCGTGCACGGTCTTTTCGTGCCGCTCTCCGAATGCCTGCCGGTTTTTGAAAATCTCGGCCTCAGGGTCATCGCCGAGGATGCCTTCGCCTTGGCGCCGCTTGCCGAAGACGGCACAGGCCAATCGGTCGCTCTGCAGAATTTCCTGATGGCGCGGAGCGACGGCAAGCCGGTCGAGATCGAGCGTTTACGACCGCTGCTCGAAGATGCGTTCCACGCGGTCTGGCGCTCTGACGCGGAATCGGACGGATTCAACCGGCTTGTGACCGCGGCCGGGCTCGACTGGCGCGATGTTGTGATCCTGCGTGCTATCGCCAAATTCCTGCGCCAGGCGGGCCTTGCCTTGAGTCAAACCTATGTGGAGAGCGCGCTCGCCAAGAATCCGGCACTCGCCGTCTTCTTGGTGCAGCTCTTCCGGACACGGCACGACCCCGAAGCGTTCGAGACCGCCGCGCCGCGCAACCGCGCAGCCGACGAGATTCGCAAGACCATCCAAACCGCGCTGGACGATGTGCCGAGCGCCGATGACGATCGCATCATTCGCGCCATGCTGTCCGTCATCGATGCGATGCTGCGCACGAGCGCCTTCCAGAGGGACGCGTCAGGAAATCCCCGGTCCTATCTTGCCTTCAAGCTTGAGAGCAAACGTCTCGACATGCTGCCGGCGCCCAAGCCGCTCTACGAGATTTTCGTCTATTCGCCCGAGGTCGAAGGCGTGCATCTGCGTTTCGGAAAAATCGCGCGCGGCGGTATCCGCTGGTCCGATCGCGCCGAGGATTTTCGCACCGAAATCCTCAGTCTCGCCAAGGCGCAGCAGGTGAAGAATTCTGTCATCGTGCCGGTCGGCGCGAAAGGCGGTTTCTATCCGAAGACGATTCCAGCCGGTGCGGCGCGCGAGGTGGTTCAGGCGACAGGCATCGCCGCCTACAAGACCTTCATCGGCGCGCTTCTGGACCTCACCGACAATATCGGTCCCGGCGGCAGCGTCATCTCCCCCGCCCATACGCTGCGCTACGATGGCGATGATCCCTATTTCGTGGTCGCCGCCGACAAGGGC
>DASYEG010000250.1:0-6239 GCA_036499145.1 Micropepsaceae bacterium
AGGCACGCAGCTATGTGCTTTCGCTTCTGCCCGCGCCCATCGCCGCCTCCACGCCCCAGACCGAATGGTTCATCGTGCCTTCCGCGCGCGTTGGCGGCGATGCCTTCGGCTATGGCGAGCTGGATGAAGGCAAATTCGTCAGCTTTCTCTTCGACGTGTCGGGGCATGGAATCGGAGCGGCGATGCTGTCGGTTTCGATCCTCAACGTGCTCAGGCAGCACGCGCTGCCCGGTTGCGATTTCAAGAGCCCGGCACAGGTGCTTGCCCGGCTGAATGCCATGTTCCAGATGGAAAATCACAATGGGATGTTCTTCACCATCTGGTACGGCGTCTACGACCGGCGGCAGCACC
This sequence comes from Micropepsaceae bacterium, assembly GCA_036499145.1. Taxonomy (GTDB): domain Bacteria; phylum Pseudomonadota; class Alphaproteobacteria; order Micropepsales; family Micropepsaceae; genus CAIYRG01. Next base: position 352 of record DASYEG010000250.1, read on the forward strand.
AAATGACCTACGCTTCGGCCGGTCATCATCCGGCCTATCTGGTTTCGCCGAACCGCACGAAGATCACGCCGTTGAAAACCGAAGGCGCCTTGATCGGCGTGCTTGAGGAATTCAGCGTCAGGGAGAACACCATCGACGTGCCCCAAAATGCGGCGTTGCATCTTTTCAGCGACGGGGTGTTCGAGGTCGACGACGTCAAAGGCCGTCAATTGGGCCTCGCGAGTCTGTTGCCTTGGCTCCAGCAGCCGCCGGTGGATGGGCGCAGCGAACCCCAACGGATCTATCAGAGCGTGCGTGAATTCGCGCGTTCTGGCCCCTTGGATGACGATTTTTCCTATCTCGTTGTGAAGTTCCAATAGGGCGGTGAAATGGAAATCGAAATTTTGCTGACGGGGAACATCGCGCGCATAAGGCTGCGCGGACGTCTCGATACGCCGGGCGTCGACAGGATCGAGTCGCAATTCACCAGTTCGGTGGTACCGGACGGAAGGAATACCGTCGTCGATCTTCGGGAGGTCAGTTTCATCGCGTCGATGGGGCTTCGGATGTTCATCGGCATTGCCAAGCAGTTGCGGCGGCAAAATGCCCGGATGGTGCTGTTCGCGCCCCAATCGCAGGTCAGCGAGGTTTTCCACACCGTGCTCTTGCGCGAAATCGTGCCGATTGTCGCCGACGAAGCCGAAGCCATGCGCTATGCCGCGACTTAGCTCGCTTACCGGTGCGAAGAACGCGATGATGAGGACGATGCCGGACAATTCCAATCGCAGCGATGAAACCAATCGCGATTGGTCGATTGCGATGCGCAACGATCTCACCGGCTTGAAGGAAGGTTTGAACGGGTTGGGGGCGTGGCTCGCGAGTCATAACGTCAACACAGATGCCGAAAACCGGGCGCGTCTGGTCTTCGAAGAAATCGTGACCAATGTGATCCGTTACGGATTTGACGATGGCGGCGCCCATACCATTCGCGCAAACGCCCAGCTTAAGGACGGGGATCTGAAACTCAGCTTCGACGATGACGGCAGGTCGTTCGACCCGACGACGGCACCGGCACCGGCGCCTGATTATTCGCTCGGGCAGGCGAGCATCGGCGGACGGGGTTTGATCCTCGTGCGCGCGGCTGCGCGGGCGCTCGACTATGAACGCACAAAGGATGGCCGCAACCGGCTGACGGTGACGCTGGCAAGACAATAGATCGCGCGAAAATCCCACGCGACCGGCGGCATTGCGCGCAATCCCGGCGAACAGATATCATGCGCGGGGGCGCCGCCTGCGGCGCGTGCGCTATGCATGGGCTGGAACGGATTTGATGACGGCGACAGGAAGCGAGCCCACAAAAATCGGGCGTTATGAAATCGAAGGCCTGGTCGGCGAGGGGGCGATGGCGAAAGTCTATCGCGCGCGCGATCCCGATATCGCGCGTGTCGTCGCGGTCAAGGTCCTGAAGGTCGAGCTTTGCATCGATGAGGATTACGTCAGCCGCTTCCTGCGCGAGGCAAAAGCGGCCGGCGCCATCTCGCATCCCAACATCGTCACCGTGTTCGATGTCGGCCGTTTCGGCGACGCGCCTTACATCACAATGGAATTTCTCGATGAAAAGTCTCTTGCCGATGCAATCGCCGAACATGAAAAACTGCCGATCAAGCGAGTGATCGCGATCGGCATTCAGATGGCGCGCGCGCTCGATCTTGCCCATCGCCGGGGCATCGTGCACCGCGACGTCAAGCCTGGGAACATTCTTCTCATGGAGAAGGGCGAGGTGGTCAAGATCACCGATTTCGGCATTGCGCGCCTCGACCGTTCCGAGGATTTGAACCGGACGCATGCCGGTACGGTCCTTGGAACCCCGCGTTATATGGCGCCCGAACAGGCCGCGGGCCGCGCCGTCGATGGGCGTGCCGACCTCTTTTCGCTGGGCGTCATCCTGTACGAACTCCTAACGGGTAAGAAAACCTTCGACAGCAACAATGTCGCGACGCTGATGCTGCAGATCATGCAGAAGGACCCCGAGCCGATCCGCGATGTTGCGCCGGACGTGCCGGTGAGTCTGCAGGGCGTCATTTCGAAATTGCTGCAGAAGCGGCCCGAACAGCGCTTCCAGACCGGCGCGCAATTGGCCGAAGCGCTGGAGCGCGAACTCGCGGCCATCGCCGCGCGCGAGGAAGACGCCAAGCGCAATCGGTTCATCCCCTTGCGCGTACGTTGGGCGATGTCCGCGGGCGCGGGGCTCGCGATGGTGTTCCTCATCACGCTGGGCGTCGTGTATTACGTCGAGCGTGGGATCATTCGTGCGCAGGTGATCGATTCCGGCGCGGCGATCGCGAAATTCATCGCCACCGAAACCGCGGTGCAGGTGCTCAGCCAGAATTGGGTGCCGCTGGAATTGTTCGTCAAGGATGCGAGCGAACGCGGCAGTTTCGATTATCTCGCCGTGACGGACCACGATCACGTCGTGAAGGCGGCGACCAGTCCGGACATTGTGGGTAAGCGTTTCACGCCGCCCAATGCCACGCTCATCGTGAAGGCGGCGGATTTCACGGCCTCCGAAGTCGAATTGCCGGGCGGGAAGGCGGCGTTCCTGTTCGACACGCCGATTCTTTTCCAGAAGACGGAGATCGGCCGGATCTATCTTGGGATCAATCGCGTCGGGCTGGACAATGTGCTGCGCTCGACGCTGCTCCTGATGTCCAACATCGGCATCCTGACGGTCCTGTCGGCCGTCGGCATGCTGTATGTGTTCGGCGGTCTGATCGGCAGGCCGCTCAAGCTCCTGACCAATGCCATGCGCGATTTCGGGCAGGGCGACCTCGACCGGCGTATCGCCGAAACCCGCAACGACGAATTCGGCCAGTTGTTTTCCGCCTACAATCACATGGCCGACGCGGTGCAGGCCCATATTGCGCACGATACCGGCGCGCGTGTCGCGCCGGAGACCGGTGCGGTTATGGACACCGCTGTTCTTGGCCATACGGATGCCAATGCGGAAGCGACACTTCTGACCGCCTCGGTTCGCGCGCAGCCATCACCAGAACCCGCGTCCTGAACGGTTCAGCGCAGTTTTTGCAGATTCTGTTTCAGCTCGACAGCCTGTGCACGATTGAGCTGCGCGTTCTTATGGTCGGGATCGATGGCGAGCGTTTTGTCCCAGGCCGCGATGGCACCGTCGAGATCCTGTTTCTGGAAGGCGGCGACGCCGGCGCGATAATGAATGTCGGCGGCTTTGGTTTTGGCGGTAGTTAGCAGCATCTGCGCACGCGCATCCGCCGGATTGATCGCGATGGCGAGGCGAAGCGGTTCCAGAGCGTCCTCCGGCCGGTTCGCGTTCTCCAGATAAAGCTGCCCCGCGCGCAACGCCTGAGTGCCTGCTTGCGGCGCGTTGGCCATCCGCAGCGCGCGCGCATTGCCGGCATAGGCCGCGGCAAGCACGGCCGCCTGTGCGGTATCGGGCCGGACTTTGCGGGTCTCGGCTTCCTTGATTGCATCATCGAAGCGCCCTTGGGCGACGGCTTGGCGAATGGTGGGCCAGGGATCGCGCAAGATCGTCGCGCGCGGCGGCGCATTCGCCGTTGCTCCAGCCAGGGGCGGTGTTGCGCTGGCCTGCTGCAGGGTGCCGCGCATCGCCTGGGCGGCAAGCGTCTGTGGCGTTCTCGGAATGCGGATGCTTTGTCCGATGACGAGCCGGGAGGGATTATCGATCATATTGTAGCGCGCGAGCCCGTAAAATCCGAGCACGTCGCCGAGATAGAGGCCAGCGAGCGAAGACAGTGTTTCGTCGCGGCCCAGCTGAATCGTGAAATTATCCGCCGGATAGAGCATATCGATTGGCGTCTCGATCTGGGAGAGCAGGGTTTTGGCGGGCACGCTATTGGGGATTTCTGCGAGATAGGCGCGCAGCTCGACCGCGGCGTGCGCCGAATCACCCTGCTGCAATTGGTTGATCGCGAGTTGGAAACGCTCGCGCGCGGCGAGGCCGGGCGTCGGCTGCAAAACCGGCAGGACGATAGAGGCGGGCCCCTGTTGCGGCGGCGGTTCGATCATCGCCATCATCGGCGGCGGTACGGATGCCGGTTTCATCATGCACGCCGCAAGCAAACCCAATACGGGAAACAACAACAGCAATTGCGGAAGCCGGCGGCGTTTCCTGCTCCAGTCCGAAGCGCGCAGGTCAGCCCGATCGCACGACATTTCCTGTTCCCCGCCGAGGTTCTCACCCATTCGCTATGATTCGCTGCATCGCACCAAACGTCAAGCGCGCGGCCGGGTATCGCGTGCCGGAGCCTTCGGATATAGTGCATGTGACATAGTGATACGCTCCGTCGCGGCGATGGCGAATTACCCACAGCACGCTGCTTTTATGCCCCTGTATTCCTCATGAACGATGGGAAAATGAGCTTCCGATCGGTTGCCCGCACCCATCCTGGCGCTGTGCGGCCATGTAACGAAGACGCGGTGCTGCAACGCGCCGAGGCGGGAATCTGGGCTGTCTCCGATGGAATGGGCGGTCATGCCGCGGGCGATGTGGCGAGCGCCCTGGTGATCGATTCGTTGATGACGCTCGCGCCCAACGGCAACAATGGCACCTCCATGGATGCCGTGCGCGACACGCTGGCGCGCGCAAACGGCGAGCTTTACGCGCGCGGTGCGCTGGTCTCGCCCGATCACACGATGGGCGCGACCGTTACGGTGCTCGGAACCGGCGCACGAAATTTCTACTGCCTGTGGGCGGGGGATTCTCGATTGTACCGCTTTCGCGGCGGCACGCTGACGAGGCTGACGCGCGATCATCGCTATGTTCAGGCGCTGATCGATTCAGGCTTGCTCGACGAAGAAGCCGCCGAAAAGCATCCGCGCCGCAGTGTCATCCTGCGTGCGGTGGGAGTCGATGCCGAACTCGAACTTGATGTTTGCGAGGGCACGATCGAGCCGGGCGATGTGTTCTTGCTGGTGACCGATGGGGTGAGCGGTGTGTGCAGGGACGACGAACTCACGGAGATTTTGTCCGGGCGCGGACTCGAAGATGCCGCCGACCGCATCGTGGAACAGTGCCTTCAGCGCGGCGCGCCCGACAATTTGTCCCTGGTGCTGGTCGCCGCCGCCAAGGATTAGATCGTGATCACGCGGAGCGCAGCGCAGGGCTCGTGCTGCCGGCGGGCGGAATGAAGCCGATCGACTCCGCGCTCAATGTGACGGGCGCGATCTCGAGCGCGGGCAGGATCGTACGATCTTCATCGCCGAAACTGTAGCGGTGGATCAGCGTGGCGGTCTCCGGCTCGTACCGCACATTGTCGGGAAGCAGCGTCTTGGCCCGTTCGCCGTCCTTTTCGTAAAAGGCAGGATAGTCCTGGAATTCCTGATAGAACAGATCGCGGCACAGCTTGAACGCGGTGCGTTCGCCCGATTCGGCTTTGGCGGCATAGGGGCCGATCACCGCCAGTGCCTGACGTGACAGCGGCGAATACCAGCCTTCCATATTTTCGCGAATCTTCTCGATCAGTCGCAGCACGAAACGCTGTTGCAGAGGGTCCATGCCGGGGGCGTGCGTGCCGAAGCGCGGCAGCACGCTGTCCCAGATCTCGCGCGCCATGTTCCCGAACTTGTCGTCGAATCCGCTGAATTCGTGAGACGTGTTCTCCAACACCGAGATCACCATTTCAGCGATGGAATCCAGCACGCTGAGATCGCTCGGCGCATCGGCCTGCGCGTAGAGCCGCTGGCGCTCCGCAGGTGGAGCGTTGCGGCAATAATCGCGCGTCGTGTCGACGATATATTTGATGGAGCGGGCGAGGATGCCTGAAAATTGCGAGATGTCCGCATCGGTCTTCTTCAGTTGATAAAGATGCCGGCTCAACACCTCGTAGCTCTCCTGCAATTTCGCGATGTTATAGGAA
>DASYEG010000251.1:0-2227 GCA_036499145.1 Micropepsaceae bacterium
TCGCAGGTGATTTATGCGAAGCTGCTGGGGCGGCAGCCGGTGGCGTTTCCGCGGGCGGGGTTCACGTTGCTGGATGAGCGAGCGGCGAAGCGGATGCGGCGTTACGAGCTGCCGCTGACGGGGCTGTTCACGAACGATCAGGCTTTGCGCGAGACGATGTCGGCGCGGCTGGTGCCGCCGGAACTGCGGCAGCGGCTCACGGCGACAGAGGAAACGGTGGCGAGCGCGCTTGAAACGCTGAGCAAAGAGCTGGGGCGGTTCGATGTGTCGCTGAATGGCGCGCTGGGCACGAGCCGGCGGAAGATCGAATATCAGATCGGGAAGATCGGGCGCAAGACGGCGTCGCAGATCATGGCTCGCGATGAGCAGGCGGCGGCGGATGCGAAGGCCCTCTCCGGGTTGGTTTATCCCGAGAAGCATTTGCAGGAACGGCTGTATTCGATTGTGCCGTTTCTGGCGAAGTTCGGGCCGGGGCTGATCGGCGATATCTATAATTCCGTCGATACCAGTAACCCGGATCACCGAATACTCACCTTTTAGGACTTCATCAAGCCAGGGCGCGGACGGCGTCTTCAATTTGTTTTGCAATCGCGGCGGGGTCGTCGCCTTCGGGGCGGATGGGTGCGCCGAAGCGGACGCCCGCTTTGCCGGGAGTGGCGAATTTGGCGTCCTTGTGGAGGACGTGGTCGAGGCCGGTGAGCCGCACCGGAATTACGGGGATTCGGAGGCGTGCGGCGAGCATGCCGACGCCGGGCTGGAAGTGTCCGATCTCGCCGTGTTCGCTGCGCCGTCCTTCCGGGAAGATCAGAATTGAATATCCTTCCGCGACCAGCGCGCCTGCGTGGCGCATGGCTTCGCGCGCGCCGGATTCGCGCTGGGGCAGCGGGAAGATGTTGAAGACCAGCGAGGCGAGGTAGTAGTTCAGGGCGTTGGCGAACCGCGAGCGGAGGTCGAAGAACTCTTTCGCCGCCGCTGGTGAGATCCGATAACGCCAGCGCGCGGGAAGGGCGGAGAGAATGACGGGCGCGTCGAAATGGCTCTGGTGATTCGATGCGAAGATAGCCGGCCCTTTGAGATCGCGGAGGTTTTCGAGCCCTGAGACCGTGAGCCACGCGAAAGCGCGCGTGAGCGGGATGATCAGGCCCGGCAGCATCACGCGGCGAACGGCGCGCGCCCAGGCCGATCGGTTCCATTCGGGATATTCGAACGGCGTTTCGGCGGCAGTGCTGACGGCGGGTTTCGCTTGAACGAGATCGGCGACGCTGCGCGCGTTGGCAAAGGCGGTTTCATCGATCGGCGCGCCGGTGCGTTTTTCGAGCTCCATCAGGAGCTGGATGCGGTCGAGCGAACTGAGGCCGAGATCGTCGAGCGAGGTACTCGCGCTGACCGCGCGGCCGCCTGCGAATTTGCGGATGACATCTTCGATGGAATCGCCGTCTGGCGATGCAAGCGCTGGCGTCTGCCCGCTGCCTGCCAGCCAGGCGGCTACTTCGCCGCGTTTCAGTTTCCCCGTTCCGGAAGTGCGAGGCAGCGCGTCGCCAGGCCAGATCGACCAGCCGCGCACGCGCTGGTGCGATTCGAGCTTGCTGTTGGCCTCGCTCATCACCGATTCGGCGCTTGTTCCGGGCGTGAGGGCGAGGACCGCATGGACGAGTTCCCGGCCGCCCTGCTTGTCAGCGACGACCGCCGACTCGCGCACACCGGCAATCGCGTTCAGCACGCGCTCCACGTCTTCGGGATAGACATTGAGGCCGTCGGGTGAGACGATCATTTCCTTTTTGCGGCCCAGAATGCTGAGGCGGCCTTCGGAATCGAGCGCGCCGATGTCGCCGGTGTGGAGGAAACCTTCGTCATCGCGCAGGCTGTTGGCGGGCTGTCCGAAATAGCCGGGCGTGATATTGTCACCGCGCAGCAACACCTCGCCATCGGGCGCGATGCGAATTTCGACGCCGGCGATCGCCTTGCCGACGGACCCTTTGCGCGTTTCGAAGGGATGGTTGAGCGTGGCCACGGGCGCGGTTTCGGTGAGTCCGTAGCCCTGGATCACGACGTAGCCGAGCTTGCGCCAGAATTCTTCCAGCGCAGGATCGAGCGGCGCAGCGCCCACCACGAAGCTCCAAAATTTCCAGCCGAGCAGGCGATGCACGCGGCGATATTGCCACCATCGCGCGTACCATTTGCCGGAGCGGGGCGGTTCGGCCGCCGAGGGCACGGCCTGGAGGATGTA
>DASYEG010000252.1:0-8718 GCA_036499145.1 Micropepsaceae bacterium
CACGAAAAGCTCCGCGCTGACGCGCGTCCGCGACGCCGGGTAATAGGCCTGAAAACCCGCGCTCGGCCAATCGCCGGAGATATGCCAGCCGGGCCAGCCGCCGAGATCGACGAGGTAGCGCGAGAAGCCGCCGCCGAGCCAGCCTTGCTGCGCTTTGCCGTTCGTACCGGGGCGCGCAGGCACGTCGTTGATCGCGCGCGGCAGCTCCTGATCCCTGATGGCGGTTGTGGCTTCCTGGATCGCCAGCCGATTGGGCCAACCCCAGACATAGGTGGTGGCCGCCAGCCCCGACGGTATGTAGGCACCATCTTGTTCGACGAATTGCAAGCCGCCGAAATGTTCGAGCGCAAGTCCGCCGACCACCGTCTTGAACAGCTCGGGGCGCAGTTTCACCGTGTCGAAGGGATAGCTGGCTTCCGTGCCGGGCACAAAATGACGCGATTCGAAATAGACGGTGATGCTCTTCAAGCGCTCGGCTTGCGGAATTCTCGCGTAGTAATGCAGCACCGAGAGAATCGCCAGAGCGCCGTCGTCCTCGACGACGCTCGGCCCATCCACATGGGTGGCGAGCAGGATGGACTGATCGCCGGGCTTGCCGAAATTCCTGCCGGGAAGCACCGCGACGGTCTCGAATGCGTTCGCGTTCTCCTCCTCATGCGCGTTCAACACCACGGTTCCGGTTTTCCCCGCCGCGGCATCGCTCAGCACCTTCGTCCCCGCCACCCGGTCCAGCATCAGCAGCGGCACGTTGAACCGCCGCGGGGTCGGATGGATGCGCGCGCCCTGCGCTGCGAGCGCCGGCAGATCCATCACCGTAACCGCAGCCGCAGCCCCGGAAGGCATCAGCACATTCGTGATGACTTCACGGATCTGACCGAACTGGTCACGGTTGCGGAAGCTGGATTCGACGCTGACGGGAATCTTTTCGAACAGAGGCGTGGGGAAGCTTTCAGGACCCGAGCGGTACTCATAGTCCTTATAGGACATGGCCGGACCGGGAGTGCCCCATTGCGGCGAGGGGTTGGCTTCGCCTGACAGCGGCGGCGTGCAGGACGGGGGGTTGCCGCAAAAGGCATAGGGCATCTGCGGCGCGGGCACGCCGAGCACCATACGCTTGGGCGTGCCGAGCGTGTCATAGGGTTGCTGCTTGACGACCACGATCTTGCCCGCGAGTGCCGAAAGCGGCGGACGCTGCGCGACCGGCAGGCTGAGATCGTAAAGGATCATCGGCGCCGTCACGCCGAGCGGCCCCGTGGAACCCGATTGCGTACCGTAAGACGCAACGTCCACACGCTCGCCGTTCGAGGTAAGCGACCAGCCGCTCTTGTCGGGGAATTCGGAAGTGTACCAGCGGGTGTAGGGGAACGGGACATCGGTGATGTTCACCAATCCCATGATCTTGATCTCGTTATGGATCATCGCCATGAATTTCTTCCACGCCGGGCCGGCGGTGTAGGCGGGGCCCCAGGAATCTTTCTGGTCGAGCCAATCCTGGACCTGGGCGGGCGTGGACAGAAGCGAACGATCGACGCTCATCAACCGGGCCGATGCCGGTTGCAGCGCGTTCCATGCGATGGCGAAGGAAATCGCGCTCAGCGCCAACGCGGCAAGCAGCGCACAGAGACCAGCAATCCTGCGCCCGAACAATTGCCGGGATTGTCGTACTTTGCGCATGAGACTCCCGCGCCACTCGCGCAACCCCATAGAACAGGACCTTCCGGGACAACGCAACGGCAGAATGGAGCGGGTTTAACGAAGGCGCCCGGATGGATGGACGTCCGGCCGGTGTCGCGCCTTCATGCTTAACGTCCGGCGCGCTTTCGTGCTTAAAATGTGCCGATGCGCGCGCCCGCCTTGTCCTTTCCTCTGCTTTGCGTAACAGCATTGAAGAAAGCGGTCCCCGGCGGGCGGGTTCTTTTCAGAGATTTGGAGCTTTGTCTCTCGCCCGGCGCATTCGTGGCGATCATGGGCGAATCCGGCGCCGGAAAGTCTACGCTGCTGAACCTGATCGCGGGCCTGGATGTGGCCGACGAGGGCAGCATCGCGATCCGCGGTACACCGCTCGAGGGGCTCGACGACGATGCCCGAACGCGGCTGCGGCGCGAGGCAATCGGCTTCGTCTTCCAGGCTTTCCATATCCTGCCGCATCTGACGCTGGCGCAGAACGTCGCGCTGCCGCTGGTGCTCCAGCACATGCCCGCCGCGGAAAGCCATGCCCGCAGTACGGAGATGCTGACCTCTGTCGGGCTTCCCGGACGAGGCGAGGATTTTCCGAGAGCTCTTTCGGGCGGCGAGCTTCAACGCGTGGCGATCGCACGCGCGCTGGTGCATCGCCCGAGCCTGATCCTGGCCGATGAGCCGACCGGCAATCTCGATCCCGAAACGGCGGCGCGCATCCTGGACCTGTTCGCGAAGGAAGTGCGTGAGTCCGGCGCCGCTGTGCTGCTCGTCACCCATTCCCATGTGGCGGCGGCGGTCGCGGACCGCACGCTGACGCTGACGAGCACGGGGCTGGTGGAGCGCAATAATGGCTAACGCGGCCGCCATCAGCCGCGTCGCCACGCGCTGGATGATCGCCGGCGAGTGGCGGGCCCATCCCACGCGCGTGATCGTGGCGGCCTTGGCAATCGCGGTCGGCGTGGCGCTCGGCTTCGCCGTGCATCTGATCAACGCATCGGCGCTCGACGAATTCGCGCGCGCGGTGAAAACCGTGAACGGCGATGCCGACCTGCAGGTGCATGCGGTGACGCCGCTCGGCTTCGACGAAACGCTTTACCCCCGGCTCGCCCGCACCCCCGGTATCGCGGCTGTGAGCCCGGTGGTGGAATTGCCACTGACCACAGGCGCGAATGTTTCGCTGACGCTGCTGGGTGTCGATCCGTTCCGGGCTGCGATGGTGACGCCGAGCCTGATCGGGCGGCGCATCGCAAGCGCGGCGCAGCAGCCGGCGCCCTCCGGAACGGATGCGCAGGTTTCGATGGCCGATCAAGCCTTCGATGAGAATGCGGTGTATCTCTCTCAGGCAGCGCTCGCCGCGACGGGCAAGCATATCGGCGAGACAATCGAATTCTTCGACGGCGGCAACGGCGTTGGCTTCGTCATTGCCGGCATTTTGCCCGGCGTTGCGGAAGGCCAGAGCCTCGCCGTCACCGACATCGCCGCCGCGCAATGGCGCTTCGGCAGATTGGGCCGCCTGCAGCGCATCGATGTGAAGCTCGCCGAGGGAAGCGATGTTGCGCAGGTGCGCAGCGCATTGGCGGCCGTCCTGCCGGCCGATGCCGAAATCGTCAGCGAAACCTCCGAAGCGCGGCGAACCGATTCGCTCAGCCGCGCCTATCGCGTCAATCTCGACATGCTGTCGCTGATGGCGCTTCTGACCGGCGCGTTCCTCGCCTTTTCCGCACAGGCGCTTTCGGTGGCGCGGCGGCGCTCGCAATTCGCGCTGCTTCGCGTGCTGGGCATGCAGCGCCGCGCACTTCTCGTGCAGGTGCTGCTGGAAGGCGGCATCGTCGGCGGCGTCGGCGCGGGCGCGGGTCTTGGACTGGGGCTGCTGCTCGCTCAGACCGCGCTGCGCTTTCTCGGCGGCGACCTCGGCGGACGTTATTTCAGCGGCTCCAAACCGAACTTGATCTTCGCGCCGGGCGCCGCCCTGGCGTTTTTCGCGCTCGGCGTGCTGGCGGCTTTGATCGGCAGCGTGCTGCCGGCGCGCGATGCCGCCCGCGCCCAGCCAGCAGTGGCGTTGAAGGATGCCGGCGACGCGGCCGATCCCAGATCGCCGCCCGGCGCGCGCATCGCGTTCGTGTTGTTGAGTGCCGGGGTCGCCGCCGCGTTTCTTCCGGCCGCCGGCGGCCTGCCGCTTTTCGGCTATTTCGCCATCGCGCTTCTGCTCGCAGGCGGGGTCGCCGCCATGCCGCTGCTGGCGCGGCTGCTGCTCGCGCCGCTGCAGCATTTCGCGTTCAGGGTGCCGGCGCATCTCGCATCGAAACATCTGTGGGGCGCACCGTCGCAAGCCGCGATCGCGCTCTGCGGGATCGTCGCAAGCACCAGCCTGATGATCGCCATGGCGGTGATGGTGGCGAGCTTCCGCACCTCGGTCGACAATTGGCTGGTGCAGATCCTGCCCGCCGATATTTATCTGCGCGTGGAGGGCGACGACTACAGCGCGTTTTCGCCGGACGTGCAGCAAAGACTGGCCGCGACGCCGGGCATTGCGGCAATTCATTTCCGTAAACTGACGCCGCTCAGGCTCTCGCCGGACGAAGCCCCCATCGCGTGGGTGGCGGCCGACATCGATCCCGCCGCTCCAGGCAAGACCCTGCCGATGATCGGCGCGGCACTCCGCGTGCCGCAAGGCGCCACGCCCATATGGCTGTCGGAACCCGCGACCTGGCTCTATCGCTACCGCCCCGGCGATGTCATCGCGCTGCCGCTCGCGAAGAACGGCGGCATGACGAAGGTTTTCGTCGCCGGGATCTGGCGCGACTACGGACGCCAGCAAGGAAGCATTGCCATGAACGCCAAGGATTATGTGCGGCTCACCGGCGATATGATGCGTTCGGATGCGGCGGTCACGCTTGCTCCCGGTTCTGCGCCCTCGGCGGTGATCGAGGCGATGCGCGCGCGGCTTGCGCCCTCACTCGCCGCACGCGTGGAATTCGCGCCCTCGCGCGCGCTACGCGACAGGTCGCTGGAGATTTTCGACCGGAGTTTCGCGGTGACCTATGTGCTGGAGGCGATCGCGATTCTCGTCGGGCTGACCGGCGTCGCCGCGACCGTTTCGGCTCAGACGCTGGCGCGCACCAAAGAGTTCGGCATGCTGCGCCATATCGGCGTGCTGCGCCGTCAAATCGTCGCGATGCTCGCCGCCGAAGGCGCGCTGCTGGGTGCGGTGGGAGTGATCGCAGGGATAGGGCTTGGCATTGCGATCAGCCAGGTGCTGATCCACGTCATCAATCCGCAGTCCTTCCATTGGACGATGGAGACCCGGCTTCCGCTCGCGGTGTTCGCCATTGTGACGATAGCCCTGATGCTGGCCTCCGCCGGAACGGCGCTGCTGGCGGGAAGGCGCGCGCTCTCCTCCGACGCGGTGCGCGCGGTCAGGGAGGATTGGTGATGCGGGCGCTGAAGATCGCGGTCGCATTGCTGCTGATCGTCACGGGCGTTCCTGCCGCCGGCGCACCGCAACTGCCGGCCTATCCCACGATGCGCCCCGGCGTGATGCTGCATTTCCCGGCCGATCATGGCGCCCACCCCGAATTCCGCACCGAGTGGTGGTACATCACCGGATGGCTGGACACCGCCGATGGGCGCTCGCTGGGATTCCAGGTGACCTTCTTCCGCACGCGCCCCGCCACCGACGAAAGAAATCCGAGCGCGTTCAGCGCCAGGCAAGTTCTGTTCGCGCATGCGGCGCTCTCCGATCCGTCGGTCGGTCATCTGCTGCACGATCAGCGCGTGGCGCGCGCCGGTTTCGGTTTGGCGCAAGCCGCGACGGCCGATATGGACGTGGTGCTGGACGATTGGACGCTCAAACGCGGTTTGGACGGCCGCATCCACACCAAAGTGGGAGCTAAGGATTTCTCGCTCGATCTGAACTTCGCCCCAGCCCAGCCAATCCTGTTGCAAGGCGAGAACGGCTACAGCCGCAAAGGCCCGTTGCCGACGGAAGCAAGCTATTATTACAGCCTTCCCCATCTGACCGTCTCGGGAAACGTGGAGCGCGGCGGCAAATCCGTCGCCGTGACAGGCACCGCATGGCTCGATCGCGAATGGTCGTCGTCCTATCTCGATCCCCAAGCGGTGGGTTGGGATTGGGTGGGGCTCAATCTCGATGACGGGGCCGCGCTGATGGCGTTCCAGATCCGCGATGCGAAGGGGGCAGCGCTGTGGGCGGGCGGCTCGTTCCGCGATGCCAAGGGTACGCTGACGCGTTTCGCACCCGAGGATGTGCGCTTCGCCACGGTGCGCAATTGGCATTCGCCGCGAACCGCGACCGATTATCCGGTGGAGCGCGTGCTCGGCGTTCGCCTTCCCACCGGCCCGCGCGAATGGCACATCACGCCTTTGTTCGACGATCAGGAATTGGATAGCCGTGCCGCCGGAGGCCCGGTCTATTGGGAAGGCGCCGCGCGCGTGGCCGGCGGGCGCGGCTATCTGGAACTCACCGGCTATTTCAAGCCGCTGAAGATGTGATTCAGCCGCGGCTTCCCGGGCACAGATCGAGCGTCACGTCCGGCCAGCCCAAAGCGGGCTCTCCGATGGACGAAATGCTGAGCTTGTTGCCGTCCTGCGGGTCGAACAGCATGATCACCTTATCGGTCATCGGGTTGATGAATTGGCCCAGGCGCGAGCCGACCAGAATCAACTCGCCGGAAATGGTCGTCCCCGAATTCGTGATCGTGCCGGAAAGCGCGTCTTCGTCGCGCTTGGTCTTGGTGCGCATGCCCGATTTGAAATAGGCCGGCGTGCACGCGCTGCCCGCGCTGTGCCATGCGCCGGTCGCCACGGCGGCGATCTTGTCGGGTTCGTTGACGATCCCGCCGGCGCCGATCGGGTTTTTCACCCCTTCGGGTTCTCCCAACGCCGTCCGGGTCCGAATGCGCACGCCGCTGTCGTCGAGGATCTGCAGCGAGGCCTGGAAGATGGCCGGAGGCGGCACGTTCAGCGCTGTTTCAGCCTCGGTGATGTAAAGGCGATTGTTCGCCGCCATCAGGATTTCGGCGAGGATGCGCGTCATGGGCGTTTCGATCGTCAGACGCCGGCTCAAATGCAGGTCGATATTGTTGAGCCCGTCATATTTGACCGTGCCCTTGGCCCGCATCGCGTTCCTGGCCTGCTCAACCGCGGTGCTCATTTCGTCCTTGGCCTTGGTGAAATCGACCACCGTCACGGTATATGTGCCGCTCAGCCGCGAGCCGGGCGGCGCGATAGCGGTGAAGATGTTGGCGGTGAGAGTGGTGCCCTTGGCCGTCTTGTAGGGCGCTTGCGTCATCACCGGGTCGCCCGGCAGATTGACGCTGAAGAAATTCTCGCGATTGGCGTAAGTGTCCCAGGACTGCGCCCAGGCGGCACCCGACCAGCCTGCACTTGAAAAGAAAACAACCGCGAGCGCGGGAATAAGGCCGGCAAAGCGCATGGGGACACCCTCTTGGTCCAGATAAGACGGACATTGCCACAAAATGCCCGGTCAATGCACCTCCCGTACCCGCGACCCGCGCGGCGTCATTCCCGGGGCGCGGGCGCGGCCGCGCACCCTTGCGCACGGGCCAGGAGAACCGCACGTTCGCGTGTGTTCCGCGTGAGGCTCGCGGCGTGTTCGAATGCGGCACGCGCTTCGGCGTTGCGGCCGAGTTTCGCCAGGAGATCGCCGCGCACGGCAGGCAGGAGATAATAGGTCTTGAGGGTGCGTTCGCCGTTCAGCGCATCGGCGATTTCAAGCCCGGCCGCCGGACCGAACGCCATGCCCGCCGCCACCGCGCGATTGAGTTCCACGACAGGCGACGGCGCGCATTCGGAGAGCGCGCCGTACAGCGCCGCGATGCGCGCCCAGTCGGTCTCATCGGCGCTTCGTGCCCGCGCGTGGTAGGCGGCGATCGCGGCCTGCAGCGCATAAGGCCCAAGCGCGCCGCCAAGCCCTTCGGCGCGGGCCAGCGCCGCAAGACCGCGCCGGATCAGAACCTGGTCCCAGCGGGCGCGGTTTTGATCCAGCAGCAAAACGGGCGCGCCATCCGCGCCGGTCCGCGCCCGGGAGCGTGATTCCTGGATCTCCATCAGCGCGACGAGGCCATGGACCTCCGGCTCGCGCGGCGCCAGTTCCGCCAGGATGCGGCCCAGACGCAGCGCGTCCTCGCAGAGTTGCGGACGCATCCAATCCTCGCCGGTGGTTGCCGCGTAGCCCTCGTTGAAGATGAGATAGATCGCCTCCAGCACCGATGACAGACGCGGCGCCAGCTCGGGTCCGCGGGGCACCTCGAATGCCACAGCCTTTTCCGCGAGGGTGCGTTTGGCCCGTACGATGCGCTGGGCGATGGTGGGCTCCGGCACCAGGAACGCGCGCGCGATCTCCTCGGTGGTCAACCCCCCGATCAGCCGCAGCGTCAGCGCCACCCGCGCCTCGGTCGAAAGCACCGGATGACAGGCCGTGAACATCAGGCGCAGGAGATCATCGCCGATATCGTCATCGAGAGCGGCATCGAGATCCGGCACGGCCGTCTCCTGCTCGATCTCCAATTCGCGGCCCAGCTCCTCATGCTTGCGCGCGAGCAATTTCTTCCGCCGCAGCCGGTCTATCGCGCGATGCTTTGCCGTCGCCATCAGCCATGCGCCCGGATTTTCGGGAATGCCATTTTGCGGCCATTTCTCGAGCGCGATGACGAGGGCATCCTGAGCAAGCTCCTCGGCGAGCCCGACATCGCGCACAATCCGAGCGAGGCCGGCGATAAGCCGCGCCTGCTCGATCCTCCAGATCGCGTCGATCGTGCGGTGGGTGTCGTTGGACGTCACCCGCTACCGATTAGACATCCTCACTTTTGCGCGCAAGCGTCAGGAAACTCAGGAGACGTCCTCAAAGCAGGTTCCCACCTCGCGCACCTCGACAGTCGCCCATTTCGCCGCCGGGCACGCTTGCGCGATGGCGATGGCTTCCTCCCGGGTCGCGCAGTCGAGCAGGAAGAAACCGCCGACCATTTCCTTGGATTCCGCGAACGGGCCATCGACGAT
>DASYEG010000253.1:0-6838 GCA_036499145.1 Micropepsaceae bacterium
GCCGCCGAGACCACTTTTCCGTCGATCCGGTCCAGCGCATAGGAGAGCTGGAAGTCGTCGATCTTCTTGCCGTCTTCCGGCCGGACGGTCGGCATTTTGGTGTTGCGTTGGGCGCCTTCGGCGTCCAGATGGCCCGCGAGAGAGGCTTCAGTGCGCGCGCTGAACTGATCGGCCTCGGACTGATCCTTCTCGGTCAGATTCGAGACCGCGATGTCGGGCGTGATGCCGGTCGCCTGAATGGAGCGGCCCGACGGCGTGTAATAGCGCGCCGTCGTCAGACGCAGGGCTCCGCCATGCTGACCGCCGAGCGGGATGATCGTCTGCACCGAGCCCTTGCCGAACGAGGTCACGCCGATGATGGTCGCGCGCTTGTGGTCCTGCAGCGCGCCAGCCACGATTTCCGACGCCGAGGCCGTGCCTTCATTGATCAGCACGACAACCGGCTTGCCATCCGCGAGATCGCCCGCGCGCGCATTGTAGCGCTGCGTATCCTCGGGCTTGCGGCCGCGGGTGGACACCACTTCGCCGCCGGTGAGGAAATCGTCGGACACCGCAATCGCCTGATCCAGCAGACCGCCCGGATCGTTGCGCAAATCCAGAACCCAGCCGCGCAAAGAGCCGCCGAGCTGCTTCTTCAGATCGGCCATCGCCTTCTTGAGGCCCGCATCCGTCTTCTCGCTGAAAGAAGTGATGCGGATATATCCCACATCGCCTTTCTTTTCGTATTTCACGCTTTCCACGCGGATCACGGCGCGCGTGAGCGTCAACTCAAGCGGCTTTTTCTCGCCCTGGCGCAGGATGGTCAGCGTGACTTTGGAATTCTCCGGGCCGCGCATGCGCTCCACCGCCTCGTTCAGCGGCATGCCCTGAATGCTGGTGCCGTCGATGGCCGAGATGAAGTCGCCGGTCTTCACACCCGCGCGCGAGGCCGGCGTGTCGTCGATCGGCGTCACCACTTTGACGAGGCCGTCTTCCTGCGTGACTTCAAGGCCGAGACCGCCGAACTCGCCGCGCGTCTGCACCTGCATGTCGGCAAATTCTTTCGGGTCCATATAGCTCGAATGCGGATCGAGCGAGCTGACCATGCCGTTGATCGCGGAGTTGATGAGTTCTGAATCGTCGACTTCGCGCACATAATTGGCGCGCACGCGTTCGAAGGCATCGCCGAAAAGATCGAGTTCGCGATAGGCGGACAACACATTCGTTGCTCCCTGGGCGGCGGGGAACAAAGCCAATGCACTCACAAATCCAACCGCCACGCCGACTCCGGCGAATGCGAACTTTCTCATGTTCCCTTTGCCTTTCTCAGTTCGGCGCTCAACCACGGCGCCGGATCAACAGCCTGACCGTTGCGTCTCAGCTCCATGTAGAGCCGTGCCGCTCTGCCTTCCGGGAGAACGCCTACCGGTTCGCCAGCGAGCACGGAATCTCCGATGTGAACATCGATGCGACCGAGCCCCGCAAGCGTCAGATGGTAACCGCCAGCGATTTCCAATATCAAGACTTGACCAAATTTTTGGTAAGTGCCTGCAAACACAACTTCGCTATCCGCCGGTGCGACAGCTTCGGCTCGGCCGGCCGTCTCGAACCACAGGCCTAACGGGCCGTTTTCACCCGGAGTCCGGCCCGGACCGGCAGGATCGCCAGGGGTCGCGCTTCCCACGACAGGGCGAAGCAGCGAGCCGCGGGAAAGCGCGCCCACTGTCCCATTTTGGGCCGTGACGATCTTCATGCCTTCGGACGCAGGCGCCGCCGCCCGCAAGCTCGCGACCCGGTCGATCAACGCTTTCAAACCGCTGGCTTCCCGGCCGATCTCCTCGGTAATTTCGTGAATCTCCGAAAGCTTGGCATCCGCGTCCGTTTGTTCGGTGCTTTTTTCCTGCAGCAGTTGATCGAGGGAGGCTCTCGCGGTTTTCAGACTATCGGCCTCGACGCGGGCTTCAGCGCCTTTCTTGGCCAAGGCAATACGGGTTTCTCCCAGCGTTTTCAGCTTCTTCGCGAGAGCGGCGGCCTCTTGGTAAACCGGCGGCAACATGGCGCCCATCTGCATGGTCCCGCGCGCCGCGGCCAGGGAATCCCCCGGTTTGAGAGCCAGCGCGGGCGGCTCATCCGTCTGGAGCCGCTGCAGCACGGCGAGGAGATGGGCGACTCTGTCACGATCGCGCAACAAATCGGACTGAAGGGTTCGGACCGTCTCGTTGAGCCGGTCAAGCTCATCGGTGGTTCCCTCGACGGCGGCTTCCAGGTCCTGCACCTTCGAAGCATTGCCGACGAGGCGTTCCTGAAGCGCGCGGGCTTCGGCCGCCAGCGCGTCGCGCTCGGTGCGGGTCTTGTCCTCGCTGTCGCGCTGTTCCTCGAACGCTTTTTGCGCGCGGGCATAACGCTCCGCCAGCGTGGCCCCCGAGGGCGGGGGCCCGCCGCGCGCCGGAGCCGCCGCGTGGGACGCAACCGAAACCGCCGCCGCCGAAACCATGAGCACGAAAAGGCCAACCGAAAGAGGCCGCCCATTCATGCTTGCGCACCCGCCGTGCTTGCGGTTTCGCGGCTGAGAAGCGATTCGCCGCTCATCTGCGGCGGCTTCGCAAAACCCACCAGATCGAGCAGTGTCGGAACGACGTCGGCGAGACGGCCGTTGCGCAGATGCAATCGCGAACCGGTGGTTTGGGCATTGACCACGATGATCGGCACATCCAGCAGCGTGTGGGCGGTGTGCGGCGCGCCGGTCACGGGATCCAGCATCTGCTCGACATTGCCATGATCGGCGGTGACGATCAGCACCCCGCCCGCTTTTTCAACGGCATCGCGCAGGCGTCCCAGACAGGAATCCACGACTTTCACCGCCGCAATCGCCGCATCCATCATGCCGGTATGTCCGACCATATCGGGATTGGCGTAATTGGCGATGATGAGATCGTATTTTCCCGATCCGATGGCGGCGACCAGTTTGTCGGTGACGTCATAGGCGGACATTTCGGGCTTCAAATCATAAGTGGCGATCTTCGGACTCGGCACCATGATTCGGTCCTCGCCTTCGAACTGCGCTTCGCGTCCGCCATTCATGAAGAACGTCACATGCGGATATTTTTCCGTCTCCGCGATGCGCAATTGCTTGAGCCCGCGTTCGGCGAAAATCTCTCCAACGGTTTCGCTGACGTCCTGCGGCGCGAACAGCGCGCTCATGAACCGGGCAAGCGGCTCGGAATATTGCGTCATGCCGGCCGCCGCCGAGAAACGTGGCGTCGTTGCGCGTGCGAACCCATCGAACCCGGGATCCAGCAGAGCGGCCGAAATCTCGCGCGCCCGGTCGGGACGGAAATTGGCGAACAACAACGCATCGCCATCCGCGATACCCGCATAATCGCCCAGTACGCAAGGCAGCACGAATTCGTCGTTGACGCCGCCGGCATAGGATTTCTCAATCGCCGTTTTCGCATCGGAAAAACGCGGGCCCTTGGCATCGACGATGCAGGCATAGGCTTTCGCCACTCGGTCCCAGCGTTTGTCGCGGTCCATGGCGTAGTAGCGCCCGCCCAGCGTCGCAATCGCCGCGTTCGGCACATTCGCGATCGCTTGCAGAAACGAACCCACGAAACCGAGCGCACTTTGCGGCGGCGTATCGCGCCCATCCAAAAACGCGTGCACCCGGACCCTCAAGCCGACGCTGCCGAGAATGCGCGTTAGCGCCGCCATATGATCCTGATGCGAATGCACGCCGCCGGGCGACATCAGCCCCATCAGATGCACCGTTGCCGTGGCGCGTTTTGCCGCGTCGATGAGCGCTTGCAAGTCGGGGCGTTTCGCCAGCGAACCGTCCGCGACCGCGTCCTGGATGCGCACCAGATCCTGCATCACCAGACGGCCCGCGCCGATATTGGTGTGACCGACTTCGGAATTTCCCATCTGCCCCTCGGGCAGGCCGACCGCGCGGCCCGATGTCGCCAGAAGCGCATACGGGCATTCGCGCATCATGCGTTCGAAATTGGCGGGCCGCGCAAGAGCGATCGCGTTGTCGGCACCGTTGGGACGCCAGCCCCAGCCGTCGAGCACGCACAGCACCGCCGGGCGCTGCCGATTGTTTCCGGGAGGAGACGAAGACGGAGAATCGTTCATGCGGATCTATCGATCAATGCGTTGAATCGTCGAGGCGAGTCCTTTCCCGCAAAAATAGGTACACGGCTCCCCGCTGTCCATTGCGGGGGGCGAAGCCTGCGCGAAACCCGCCGCTTGGTTCGCCGCGCTTTTGCGCATAAAAGCTTTTCGCATTTCGTTAAGGCGCCGGAGGCATTTTCTTGAGAACCCACATCGGCACGGTGGCACTGAGCGCAATCTCATTTCTCGTATTTGTTCCTGGCCTCGTGTTTGTTCCGGGTGCAGACGCGGAGCAGGCCCATTCCAACCGGGCCCTCTCTGCCCCGATGCCCGCCCTGGCCGCAGCCCCGCTCTATGCGGCACCGAAGGCCGATGCCGGACTTGTTCCGGCCGGCAGCTATCGGCTGGACCGTGGCCATGCGAGCGTGACGGCGCAAATCCGCCGCGAGGGGCTGTCCAATTTCACCTTCCGCTTCGACCGTTTCGATGCGAGCTTCAGCTATGACCCGAAAAAACCGGCCCAGACCCTGCTGCTGGTCACGCTCGATCCGGCTTCGGTGGACGCCAATGTTCCGGCCTGGACCGAGCATCTGCAGGCGGCCGATCTGCTCGACACCGCCAAATTCCTCCAGATCTCGTTCGTTTCCACCAATTTCCTGCAAACCGGCCCGGCCACCGGCGTGCTGGTCGGTAATGTCACCTTCCTGGGCGTCACCAAGCCGATGGCTGTCGAGGTGACGCTGAACGGCGTTGCGTCGGGTCCGCGCACGGTGGTGGGCTTTTCGGGACGCGCGGCGATCAAGATGGCGGATTTCCCCATGCCGGGTTTCGCGGCCTTGCATCTGGGCAACGATGTGCAATTCGGCATCGAGGCGGAGTTCATCAAAAGCTGAGCTTCTTGCCGGGCATCGCCGAAGCGCCCGGCATATTCTGCCCGAAGCCAGCCTGATCTCCGATATTGGATTTATAACTATCTGATTTTACAGACATTTTCTTCAAGGCAGCGCGGCATGGAATTGGCATAGGGCTTCTCGGAAGAATTCCGGAAATTGCCATGGCCCGCCTCCCGACCCGCTTTATCTCCACTCTATCCGTGCTCGCACTGGCGTTCGCGCCCGGACCCGCCGCGTCCTTTTCGCGGATCAAGGACCTCGCCGATGTCGAAGGCATTCGCGACAATATGCTGATCGGTTACGGGCTCGTTGTTGGGCTCAATACCTCCGGAGATTCGCTCAAGAACGCGCCCTTCACCCAGCAGGCCCTGCAGACCATGCTCGAACGGCTGGGCGTCAACACACGCGGTGCGGCGATCAACACCAAGAACGTCGCCGCCGTCATGGTGACCGCCAATCTGGGCCCGTTCTCGGCCCAGGGCACCCATATGGACGTGACCGTTTCGGCCATGGGCGACGCCAAGAGCCTGCAAGGCGGTTCATTGCTCGCGACCCCGTTGCTTGCCGCCGATGGACAGGTCTACGCACTGGCGCAGGGGCCCGTCGCGATCGGCGGCTTCTCCGCGCAAGGCGCGGCCTCGAGCGTGACACGTGGCGTTCCCACATCGGGGCGCATCTCCAACGGCGCCATTGTCGAACGCGAAGTCGGCTATTCCTTCGCCAAGGCGCAATCCCTGCGTCTCTCGCTGCGCAATCCCGACCTGACCACCGCACAGCGCGTGGCGAGCGCGATCAACCGCTATCTCGGCGTGCCGGCCGCGAGCGCGACCAATCCGGCCACTATCCAGCTCCTCAAGCCCGCCTCTTATACGGATGTGGTGGCGCTTCTGACCGACATCGAGCAGTTGAAGGTCGAACCCGATCTGCCCGCGAAAGTCGTGATCGACGAACAGTCGGGCGTCATCGTCATGGGATCGGACGTGCGCATCTCCACCGTCGCCATCGCGCAAGGCAACCTCACCATCCGCATTACCGAAACGCCGCAGGTGAGCCAGCCGCAGCCTTTCTCGATGGGCGGCCAAACCCAGGTCGTGCCGCGCACCAACATCGATGTGGACGAGGAAGCGGGCAAGCGCCTGGTGGTCCTGAACGCGGGCATCGGCCTGCAGGAACTGGTGAACGGTCTGAACGCGCTCGGCATCGGCCCGCGCGACATGATCTCGATCCTGCAGGCGATCAAGGCGGCGGGCGCTCTGCAAGCCGAAATCCAGGTGATCGGATGAGCGATCTCGGCGCCACCGGCGATCTGCAGCTTTCTTCGGCACTTTCGCAGTCCAAACCGGCTCTGCCGCCCCTGTCGGCAAAGAACGCGGATCAGGCGGGTAAGGTCGCGAAGGATTTCGAGGCGGTCTTCATCAACGAGATCATGGGCGCGATGTTCGAAGGCATCAAGACCGACGGACCGTTCGGCGGCGGACCGGGAGAAGGCATCTTCCGCTCCATGATGATCGAGCATTATTCCAAAACCATCGCCGATCAGGGTGGGTTTGGCCTTGCCACCGCAGTGAAGCGCGAATTGTTGCGAGCCCAGGAGAAAGCGTCATGACCGCACCCGCAAACATCGATGCCGGCGTCCTCACGGAGGAACGTCAACGCATGCGCCTGGAGCAATTGCTGACGGTAAGCCGCCGTTTGACGGCAGCGATCGGCGAGGACATCGCGGCGTTGCAAACCGGCGCCTTCGATGCCTTGAGAACCACGGACCCGGAGATCGAACGGCTCTGCGCTTTTTATGGACGCGAAGTCAGGGCCCTGAAGGCCGAGGGCGGCGTCAAACGCGCGCCCGCCGCGCTGCT
>DASYEG010000254.1:0-5864 GCA_036499145.1 Micropepsaceae bacterium
GCCAGGGACGTTGCGGTCCCGGAAGCCGGTTCAAGGAGATGGCGTACGCTTTGATTAAATCCCGTCCGCGACAAGCGACGCATTCAAGCGTGGTCAGCGCCCAAGAAGCTTGACTATCCGCGCCACCGATTATCCGTATCATCACGCTGTCACGGATTTGCCGATCCGGTAACGGGCCGCCCGCATTGGCGCGGCGGGGTATGAGCCTCTAGGGACACCGAGGAGAAACAACTATGCCTAAATCAGAGTCGACAGCAATCAAGTGGCTCAAGAAAGTTGAAGATCAAGACTACCCGGCGGCGAAATCTTATTTGCTCTTACTTTACGATGGGAAGCGTGTTGCCAAAATTCTTAAACAGCTTCGCAAAGTGCCGATCTGTCAGTTTAAAGCGAAAGACCTGTTCCGAGCCTCACAACTGTCAGTGCTAGGTGTCAGTAACTCGCATATAGAGAAAGACCGCAAGAAAATTAGGAACGGCCACGGTCTTTCGCCATTGCTTTTGGTTCGCGATGCCATTCACAGCAGGCTAATCATCGCCGATGGTTACCACCGCATGTGCGCAGTTTACGGATTTGATGAAGACGCTTGGATACATGGCAAGATAGTTTGAGTCTCGTAGGTCAAAGACGATTTGATCCAAGCCGCTAAACGCCGCGCCGGGTGGCTGGGGCGGAAGGAATCGAACCTTCGAATGCCGGAATCAAAATCCGGTGCCTTACCGCTTGGCTACGCCCCAATTTGCCGAACCATATCGACTTTTTTGCTGCCGGCAATGCGGGCTCTACCCGATTTGCGACCCAACCTGGGATCACGCTCCGAAAGCGCCCGCTTATAGCAGACCGGAACGCAGCGTCGAGCCGGTCTGCCGCGCCGGCCTGCATGGTTTCATCATCTGCATGTTTTCACTGACCCGCATCGCAATCGCGATCAGGCAGCGGCCTCGTCCCCATGCGTTTCTAAGACCAGGCGTTCCCAGGCGACTGCCGTTTGAAGACACGCCTCTCGGGATTCGGCATGGCGTGCGCTTGCGGCAAGCATGTGCCATTGCGCCGCGCACTCGCGACAGAACCGCGCCCGCGCCGGATCGCGCTCGTTCGTGAGACGTTCGTCCGCATGGCGGTAGAACCATTTGAATCCGTCCGCGATGTCCTGCGGCAGATCGGGGATCGTGAGGGCGTGCCGGCATGCAAGGCGGCGCTCGATCAGTTCTCGGCGGTTGACGGTCATGACTTCGGATTCGACCCCTTGCAGCGCGTTCACTCTAACAGAAAATGGGCGCCCAAACGCCCATGAGCATGATAATATCCCGACGGACGAACCGGCAAGCGGTACCGGGCCATGCCGGCTGGCGGGAAGGCGGACAACCGCCGCCCGGCGCGGGATTTTTCTCTCGCTTGCCGCCTCGGGATCGCATCGCTATAACGCCGCCTCTGGCCGCGCCGGAGAGTAGCTCAGCCTGGTAGAGCACCACGTTCGGGACGTGGGGGCCGGAGGTTCAAATCCTCTCTCTCCGACCAGTCATTTTTGCGATGTTTCGGATTTGCGGTTTTGCGCCCCGCAAGTGGCTTGAAGAATAGCCGCGATGCGGCGGGCGAGAGCTGACGATGGCGATCCCGTTCGACACGGATTTCGAAGCGCCCTATGAACGCCTGATCTCGGCCAGCCCGCGTATTCGCAGGATGCTCACCAACAATCCGGGTCCCTTCACCTTCAAGGGCACCGGCGTGGCGGTTGTGGGAGAAGGGCGGGTCGCGGTGATCGACCCCGGTCCCGACGATCCGGTGCATCTGGAACGCTTGCGCGCGGCGCTGAAGCCCGAGACCGTGACGCATATTCTCGTCACCCACACGCATCGCGATCATTCGCCCGCCGCGCGCGCGCTCAAGCAATGGACCGGCGCGCCGACCTATGGCTTCGGACCCCATGGCGCGGGTCGCGCGGACCTGGGGATCGCGGTGGAGGAGGGCGGCGACCGCGACTTCGTGCCGGACATCGCCGTGCGTGACGGGGACATCATCGAAGGGGCGGGGTTCACGCTGCAATGCGTCCACACGCCCGGCCATACCTCGAACCATATGTGTTATGCGCTTCTCGAAGAGAAGGCGCTATTTTCGGGCGATCACGTGATGGCATGGTCGACCACGGTGGTGGCCCCGCCGGATGGCGATATGGGGGACTATCTCGCCAGTCTGGAAAAGCTGCTCGTCCGCGACGATGCGATCTATTGGCCGACACATGGCGGCCCGGTGCGCGATCCCAAAAATTTCGTTGCCGCCTATCTGGCGCATCGCCGGGCGCGTGAAACGCAAATCCTTGCCGCGCTGGACAACGGCATGACGGGGGTTCCTCAGATCGTCGACCGGATTTATGCCGGGCTCGATCCCCGGTTGAAGCCCGCCGCCGCACTCTCCGTGCTCGCGCATCTCCTGCATCTGGTCAAAACCGGGCGGGCGGCCGCATCCGCCGGCCCGCCTTTGACCGCGCATTATCGCGTTACGGCCTGAGTGCGCGCCCCAAGGGATCGACCGCGCCCGGGAGCCGTTGCGATCCGCCTGGACAAAGGGCCGCACATCGGAGAATTCGCGAAAGCTTGCGATCTTCACGCCGCGAACCGTGAAAATATGAAGCACAAACATGTTTTTCCATTGACGCCTGATGGCAAGCCGGAACACCACAGGCCTCCAGCAGGGAACGCGCGCGCGCGCGGTGCGTTAGACCGTGGACTCTGCGTGTTTTTTCCCCGTTAGGAGAGTTGCGATGAATACCATGACCGAGTCCAAGCCATTTACACTCGCTCCCCTGCCCTATGACGAGGGTGCTCTTGCTCCCACCATTTCCGCCAAGACGATGAGCTTTCATTACGGCAAGCATCACAAAGCCTATGTCGATAAGCTCAACGGGCTCGTGGCGGGAACCAAATATGCCGCGATGAAGCTGGAGGAGATTGTGAAGGCGACATCGGGCGATTCCTCCCAGCAGGAAATTTTCAACAATGCCGGCCAAGCTTGGAATCATGCGTTCTTCTGGAATTGTCTGTCTCCTCAGGGCGGCCGGCCTGCGGGCGGGCTCATGCGGGCCGTCGAACGCGATTTCGGAAGTTACGAGGCGTTCCAGGAAGAGTTCGCAAAAAAGGGTGTGTCGCAATTCGGCAGCGGATGGGTGTGGCTGGTGGCCGATGGAGACAAGCTCTCGATCCAAAAGACGCCCGACGCTAAAAGCCCGATGGCCGAAGGCAAGCGCTGCCTGCTCACGATCGATGTGTGGGAGCACGCCTATTATCTCGACTACCAGAACAAACGGCCCGACTTCCTGAAGGCGGTCGTCGAGACATTGCTCAATTGGGACTTCGCGGCCCAGAATTTCGAACGCGCAGGCTAGTTCTGTTGCTTTTGCGTTTGTTGAGTTCGCGCCGCCCCTGACCTAGGGTTCGTCCCGAACCAAGGGGCGGGCGCGCGCGCGATGAAGTGCTTCTACCATCCCCAAATCGACGCGGTTGGGTTGTGTAAGCATTGCCAGCGCGGACTCTGCCCGGCTTGCGCCTCGGAGCGCGACGGAGGCCTCGCCTGCCATGATCGTCATGAAAGTCAGGTGGACCAGGTCACAGCGCTCATCCGGCGTAATGTCCAGGTGGGCGTCAAATCGCGTTCTGTCAGCCTTATTGCCTTCGCGATCTTCGTGGTGGCTTTGATCGTGCTGATCGATCTGGCTCTGAATGAGGAAAACCGGAATGTCAGAACCATGCTGTATATGTTGGCGGCATTTTCGTTCGTCGCCGTGCTCGGGCAGGTTCCGATTCTGCGCAGTATGATCACCCGCAAAAAAAACCGGGAGGGAGTGAGATGACAGATTGCATCATCTTCGATGCGGTGCGTACGCCGCGCGGACGCGGCAAGAAGGACGGCGCGCTGCATGAAGTGACGGCGCTGGAGCTTGCCACGCAAGCGTTGAAGGCGGTCGCCGGCCGTAACGCTATCGACACCGCCGAGCTCGACGACGTGATCATGGGTTGCGTCGATCCGGTGGGCGAGCAGGGTGCGGATATCGCGCGCGCCGCCGTGTTGAAGGCGGGCTTCGCCGATACCGTCCCGGGCATGCAGATCAATCGTTTCTGCGCGAGCGGGCTGGATGCCTGCAACATGGCCGCCGGCCAGATCATGTCGGGACAGTCGGATCTTGCGATCGGCGGCGGGGTCGAGGCGATGAGCCGTGTGGCGATCGGTTCGTCCGGCGGCGCCTGGCCGGAAGACCCGTCCATCGCCATTCCCGCCTATTTCGTGCCGCAGGGAATTTCGGCCGACCTGATCGCGACGCTGGACGGTTTTTCGCGCGACGATGTCGATGCCCTGGCGGTGGAAAGTCAGAAGCGCGCGGCCAATGCCTGGGCCAAGGGTTACTTCAAGCACTCGGTCATCCCCGTCAAGGATGCGCAGGGGCTGACCATTCTGGACCGTGACGAACACATGCGGCCCGACACCACCATGCAATCGCTTGGCGCATTGAAGCCGGCCTTCGCGGAGTTCGGCGCGCTGGGTTTCGATTCGGTCGCGATCCAGCGCTATCCCCAGATCGAGGCGCTGAACCATGTCCACCATGCGGGCAATTCGTCGGGCATTGTCGATGGCGCGGCTGCGGTTCTTCTGGGTTCGCGGCAAAAGGGCACGGCCTTGGGCCTGAAGCCGCGGGCGAAGGTGAAAGCCTTCACAGCCATCGGCTCGGAGCCCGCGATCATGCTGACGGCACCCGCCGAAGTGACTCGCAAGGTTCTGGCGCGCGCGGGCATGACGGCAAAGGACATCGACCTTTTCGAGATCAATGAGGCCTTCGCCTCCGTCGTGCTGCACTTCATGCGCGAATTGGACCTCTCGCCCGACAAGGTGAATGTGAATGGTGGCGCCATCGCCATGGGCCATCCGCTCGGCGCCACGGGTGCCATGATTTTGGGCACGGTTCTGGACGAGCTGGAACGGCGCAATCTCGCCACCGCGCTTGTGACGCTTTGCATCGGTGCGGGCATGGGCACCGCGACAATCATCGAACGGATTTGAGGACCGCCATGAACCTCGTCAATTTCAAATGGGACCAGGACCAGGACGGCATCGTCACGCTGTCCTGGGATACGCCGGGCAAGAGCGTGAACGTCCTCTCCATGGCGGCGGTCGCCGAACTGGCTCAGGTGGCGGACGCGATAAAGACGGACGCCGCCATCAAGGGTGTCGTCATCACGAGCGCGAAGACCGGCGGTTTCAGCGCCGGCGCCGATCTGGACGAGATGAGCGCCTATGCCGGCCATGGCGGCCCCGACGCGGCCAAGTCCGCTTTCGAGACGATGATGAATCTGCACCGCGCCTTTCGCAGGATCGAGACCTGCGGCAAGCCGGTGGTGGCGGCGATCAACGGCACCGCGCTCGGCGGAGGGCTGGAGCTTACGCTCGCGTGTCATTGCCGCATCGCCGCCGGCGATCCGCGCATCCGCCTCGGCCTTCCCGAAGCGCAAGTGGGTCTGATTCCCGGCGGCGGCGGGACACAGCGCCTGCCGCGCATGATCGGCGCGATGGCGGCTTTGCCCCTGATGCTCGAAGGACGGCGCATCGATCCGGCGACGGCCGCCGGCATGAATATCGTCCAGAAAATCGTGCCGGCGGAGGAGCTTATTCCTGCCGCCAAGGCCTGGATCAAGGCCAATCCCGGCGCTCAGCAGCCTTGGGACAAGAAAGAATTCCGCATTCCGGGCGGCGGCCCCTTTTCAGCCTCCGGTGCGCAGGTGTTCACCGTCGGCAATGCCATGCTGCGCCAGAAGACTTACGACAATTACCCGGCGCAACGCTTCATCATGTCGGCGGTCTATGAGGGGCTGCTGGTCGAT
>DASYEG010000255.1:0-12722 GCA_036499145.1 Micropepsaceae bacterium
AGACGCGCTCCGGACATTGTGGGCCAACTGATCGCCATGATCGCCGCCGTCCAGAAATATTGCAGCGGTGGCTTCTCGTTGAAATAGGAGCGATAGGGCAATTCCCCGTGCAAGATGCCCTGGGCGATGGTGCAATAGGAACCTTCGTCGCTGAAGAACCCGCGCGAACGGCAGAGGAAATACACGAAGCCCGCGAGGAAAACGCCGAAAGACAGAGCAAGCGCCAAGGGCCTGCGCGTGGTGAAAAGATTGGCGAGTGTCGAAATTTGTTGCAAAGGAATTGCCGGTATCCTGCTGGAACGGCGTCGTTTATGCGCAAACTGGCGTCCAAATGCCAAAGCCCGCGGCTTGTTATCCTTAAAACGAAACGCCCCCATGCTATAAGTTTGGGCGGTTTCATTGATCGAAGGCGGCAATGAGAGCGGTGAAATGTTTCGCATGCGCGGGCCTTGTCGCGCTCATCGGGGCGCTACCGGTTGCGGCCGCGCCGGACTCCCCCAAGACCACCGGCACATTCGCGCGCAATCAGGGCACGATCGGCGGACGCCAGCGTTCTTTCTTCGTCTATGAGCCGCGCGATCTCAAACCCGGTGCAGCGCTTGTCTTCGTGTTCCATGGCGGGGGTGGCGACGGAGGGGCGGCGCGAGAAGGCACCGGCGGCGAATTCGAGATGCTGGCAGACCGCTATGGTTTTGTCGTCGCCTATCCCGATGGTGTGGGGCGCTCCTGGAACGGCTGCCGCAAGCTGCAGAACGAGACGCGTGAGCGGCGCGGCATCGACGATGTGGGGTTTGTCGATGCGATGATCGCGCAGGAAATCGCCCGCCATCATGTCGACCCCGCCCGAATCTTTGCGGTGGGCCATTCCAATGGCGGCGCGCTCGCCTACCGGCTCATTCTGGAACGGCCCAATGCATTCGCTGCAATCGCGGCGATCTCGTCGAACCTGCCCGCGCCCGACAATATGGAATGTGCCGCGCTTCCCGGTGCCAAGCCGGTGATGGTCATCAACGGCACGGCCGATCCGGTGAATCCTACAATGGCGGCACCAATGGGCGTGGGACGAGCAATGGCCGCACCATGTCGACCGATGAGACCATGGGCTATTTTGCCGGCCGCAACGGGCTTTCCAATGCGCCCGAGACCACGCGGCTGGCCCACAAAAACAACGCCGACAAGACCTGGGTCGAACAAACGGCCTGGACGGCCCCCGGCAAACCTTCCGTCGTGCTTTACACCATCCATGGCGGCGGCCATGTCGTGCCGCAACCCTATTGGCGCTTCCCGCGCAATGTCGGCGCACAGACCGAAGATCTGGATGCCCCGGCCGCGATCTGGGATTTTTTCATGAAGGAAACGGGCCGCTAAGACGCAGGGTTAGGGACGCCAAGGCACCAATCGTACAAATTTTAGAAATCGAGGATTGAAATGCCGCCCTGCTGCGGCTCTGGACTTGGCTTGAAAGTTGTCGTGAACGCGTTCATTTTCTCCACATCCTCGGGCCCCAGCACAGCAAAACACCGATCGAGAATCTGACGCGCCGCGCCAAGTTGAGGTGCGTTCTTGGGATAGTTGCGAACCGCCAGCGCGATCCAGGCGCAGGCACGAGAATTGTCCCTCTCAACACCACGCCCGGTCGCATACAATCCCGCAAGATTGTGCATTGCGTTGGGTTGGCCCTGGGCGGCGGCGCGCAGATACCATTTCACCGCCTCTGGAACATTCTCAGCGGTTCCAAGCCCGTGCTCAAGACGATAGCCGATCGTGTCCTGCGAGCCCGGTTCTCCCACCATGGCGGCCTGAAGAGCGAATTCACTTGCTTTTACATCGTCCTTGGCAACGCCCTGACCGAAACTGTAAGCGATCGCGAGATTGGCTGCCGCCGATACAATGCCGTTCTGAGCGGCCAGGAGATAATTCTTGATCGCGCCCGCGAGATCGACGGGTCCACCCACGCCGTGCTGAAGCAGGTACGCATATTTCGCTTCGGCCAACGCAAAGCCTTGTTCGGCGGAGAGACGGTACAGTTCGCGCGCCCGTGCTGCGTCCGTGGGCACACCACGACCCAGTTCGTAGGATTCGCCGAACACATCCTGCCCCTCGGGATCGCCTTGTTCGGCAGCGCGGGCAAACCATTGGGCTGCTATCGCGGGATCTTTCGGTACGCCCACCCCGATCAAATAGAATAGTCCCAGGCGCACTTGCCCCGCGGCCACGCCCTTTTCGGCGGCACTTTGAAACCAGCGCACGGCTTCGGCGAAGTTTCGTTGTACGAAATAGACTGTGCCGAGGCCTACTTCTCCGGCGTCATTTCCTTCATCTGCCGCACGCCTGTACCATTTGATGGCTTCATTGGCGTCTTGCGGGGTCCCCAAACCGTCTCTGTACATGGCGGCCAGGAAAAGCGCTCCTCTTGCGTCGCCCGTTGCCGCGCTTCGTTCGAACAAGGCGAATGCCGCATCGCGATCGGCCGTTACGCCATTCCCATTCAGGTCCAGAAGTCCCAGCTGGATCATCGAATAGGGGTCACCCAAATCGGCGCCCATACGTGCCCAACGCAAAGCCTCACCATAGTTGCGCGGCACGCCGCGTCCCAAACGATAAAAGACTGCAAGCGAGGCCATGGATTCCGCCCGGCCGAGATTCGCCGCCCGGCTTACCCATTCGAACGCCATGACGTAATCGTGCGGGACTCCCAATCCTGAGGCGTACATCACGCCAATATTGTTCATGGACGGCGTATGGCCTTTGGCGGCCGCAAGTTCATACAGCCTTCGTGCCTCGGCGTAGTCTTTTGGGACGCCACGGCCGCTTTCGTAGAGGAGGCCCAGATTGTTGGTGGCGGGTAGGTTTCCGAGATCGGCAGCCTGTTTATACCACTTCGCGGCTTCCGCCGGATTCTGCCCCGGCCCGACGGCGTGATCGAGCTTGTAGCCCAGACTGTTCATGCCATCCGGATCGCCTTGTTCGGCCGCGAGGCGATACCAGCCGGCGGCCTGGGTGTCGTCTCGTGGCACCCCGATCCCCGTTCCGTAGAAGCGCCCCATCATCACTTGGGCCTTGGGATTTCCTGCTTCCGCCAATGGGCGCAGGATTTTGATCGCGTTTTGATAGTCCCCGCTCTTGAACGCGTTCAGCAGCGACATATCGAGTGCCGAAAGCTCGGAAGCCTGTGGTTGCTGATCGGGCGTATCGGAACTTCCGGGCGCTGGTTGCGCCTCCGCCACCGCAGAGATCGCGGCGATAAGCAAAGCGCCGACACCGATGATCTTGCGAAAAGCCAAGCCCTGTCTCCCCAAACAGACCGTCAGATTGTCACATGCCTTGACATTATTGTCACGGCTTGGCGTCAGGGTTTGGCGCGCAGCAAATCCAACAATTGACGATGCAGCGTATCGTTCGAGGCCAAAAGATGGCCGCACTCCAGCATGCGGTCGCGCCCGTCGAGATCGGACACCACGCCGCCCGCCTCGCGTACGATCAGCATCCCGGCCGCGATGTCCCAGGGCTTCAGATTGCGTTCCCAGAACGCATCGAAGCGGCCCGAAGCGACCCAGGCCAGATCGAGCGCCGCCGAACCGAAGCGCCGCATGCCCGCCGTCGCGCCGACAACGGCGTTCAATTCGGCGAGGAATTCTTCGCGCCCTTCCTTGCCCATGAAGGGCGCGCCCGACGCGACCAGGATGTCCGGCAGATGTTGGCGCGCCGCGACCCGCAAGCGCCGGTCGTTCAGATAGGCGCCGTGGCCTTTTTCGGCGACATACATCTCGTCTGTCACCGGGTTGAACACGAGGCCGGACACGATGTGTCCCTCACGTTCCAGCGCTATGGAGATCGAGAACTGCGGGATGCCGTGCAGGAAATTGGTGGTGCCGTCGATGGGATCGATGATGAAGCGGTGGGTCTTGTCCTTGCCTTCGATGGCGCCGGATTCCTCGACCAGGAATCCGTATCCGGGCCGGGCGCGCGAAAGCTCCTCGATCAGCACGCGCTCGGTGCGCGAATCGGCGGTCGTCACGAAGTCCGCCGGGCCTTTGCGCGAAATCTGCAGATTCTCCAGCTCTCCGAAATCGCGGATCAACGCACGCGCCGCCTTGCGGGCGGCTGCGATCATCACATTCAGGGCTGGGGACAGATAAGGCACTAGCTTCGGTTCGTCCTTATCATTCCGCGCGCCGGACGTAGCTGCCGTCATCGGTGGAGACAACCACCTTGGTGCCTTTTTCGATGAAGGGCGGCACCTGGGTCCGCACGCCGTTTTCCAATATCGCCGATTTGTAGGACGAGGCCGCCGTCTGCCCTCTGGTAACGGGATCGGCTTCGGTGATTTCGAGCACCACATGCGGCGGCAGGCTGACGCCGAGCGGTTTGCCCTCATGCATTTGCAGGACGACTTTCATGCCGTCCTGCAGGAATTGCGCGCGATCGCCGACGAAATCCGCTTCGATTTCGATCTGGTCGTAATTCTGCATGTCCATGAAGGTCAGCGTGTCGCCGCTGGCATAGAGATATTGGAAGTCGCGCCGCTCGAGCTGGACTTCGTCCACGGTTTCCGCCGAACGGAAGCGCTCGTTCAGCTTGCCGCCGGTGACGACATTCTTGAACTCGACCTGATTATAGGCCCCACCTTTGCCGGGTTTGACCGCTTGGGTCTTGATCACCGACCAGAGCTGGCCATCCAGCTCGATGATCATGCCGGGCCGGATTTCATTGCCTGCGACTTTTCCCATGATCTCGTAACTTTTTTAAAGAGCGCGCGGTTCTAGCAGTGGCTATCGCTCTTGTCATCCCGGAAGCCGCGTGTACGCGGCAATCCGGGACTCACGATGCAATGGTCTCAGTGGATCCCGGCTCGCGCTTCCACTTCGCTACGCTGGCCGGGATGACAGTTTAAATTGTGCGTTGAAGGCTTTCACCGCGGCGGCAGGCCCTTGCGGATGATCCCATACGCCGGATGCCACGCTCAAGAAATCCGCGCCCGCTTCGATCAGGGGGCCGCAATTCTCCACATTGATGCCGCCGATGGCGACGCACGGCACCACCATCATTTCAGACCACCATTGAATGAGCTCGGGTTCGGCGCGCGTCTGCGCCTCCTTTGTCGCGGTCGGAAAAAACGCTCCGAAAGCGACGTAATCGGCCCCCGCTTCGGCGGCCTCGATGGCGAGGTGCCGGATGTTGTGGCAAGTGACGCCGACGATGCGGTCGCGTCCCATTGCCGCGCGGGCCTCGGCATAGGACACATCTTCCTGACCGATATGGACGCCGTCCGCGCCCAAGCGCGCGGCAAGATCGGGCCGGTCGTTGAGGATGAAGGCGGCACCGGCACGCTGTGTGATGGGCATCAGGATCTCGCCTGCGCGCAGGATGTCGTCGTCGGGCAAATCCTTCAGACGCAATTGCACGCTCGCGACATCGCCCGCGTCCAGCGCGCGCTTCAGCATATCCGCGAAGGATTTTGTTTCGAATCTGGGTGGCGTGATCAGATAAAGCCGGCAGCGCGTCTTGCTCACGCGGCCTTTTCCGCCTCGCGCTTCCATTGCCCCAGCGCCGCCAGCCCGTTCATATGGGCGCGATGGGCGAAGGCGGCTTGCGCGGCCGCCACATTCTCCGCCTTTCCGGCCCAGGTCTTCTGCGGCTCATGCTGCAGCGCGCGGCCGTAAGAGAATGTGAGCGGCCAGGGCAGCGGCCCCATCTTGTTCATCGCATCGAGATGCGCGGTTGCTTCTTCATCGGCTTGCCCGCCGGAAAGGAATGCGATTCCCGCGACCGCCGGCGGCACGCAATCCTTCAGCACACGGAGGGTTTTCTCCGCGACTTCCTGCGGGGCCGCCCGCTTGGCCGCCTTCTGTCCCGAGATCACCATGTTCGGCTTCAGCACCATGGCTTCCAGCATCACGCGCTGATGATAGAGATCCTGGAAAACCGTCTTCAGCACCTTCTGGGTAACGCTGAAGCAGGTGTCGATGTCGTGGTCGCCATCCATCAGCACTTCGGGCTCGACGATGGGAACGATGTTGTGTTCTTGGCAGATGGCGGCATAGCGCGCGAGCGCGTGTGCATTGGTGTTAATCGCGGTGTAAGTGGGAATGCCGGCTGCGATGTCGATCACCGCGCGCCATTTGGCGAAGCGCGCACCGAGCTTGTAATATTCGTCCAGGCGTTCGCCGAGACCGTCCAAGCCTTCGGTGATGGTTTCGCCTGGGCAGAAGGGAAGGGGCTTGGTGCCCTTGTCGACCTTGATGCCGGGAATGGAGCCGGCATCGGTGATCAGCTTGACGAGCGGCGTGCCGTCCTTCGCGTTCTGGCGGATCGTTTCATCATAAAGGATCACGCCGGAAATGTTGTTCCTCATCGCGGCTTGGGTGCCGAACAGCATCTCGCGATAATCGCGGCGGCTCGTTTCGGTCGAGGTCACGCCGATGACGTCGAAACGCTTTTTGATCGTGCCTGAGCTTTCGTCGGCGGCAAGCAGGCCCTTACCGGGTGCCACCATCGCCTTGGCCGTTTTGATCAATTGATCGCCATTCATGATGTAACCCTCATTTACGTCTCAGCGTTCCAAAGCGGCAACGCCGGGAAGCGTGCGTCCTTCGAGCCATTCCAGGAACGCGCCGCCCGCCGTCGAGACATAGCTGAACGCGTCCACCACGCCCGCATGGGCCAGGGCCGCTACTGTATCGCCCCCCCCCGCAACCGAAAGCAGCTTTTTGTCGCGCGTCCGCTCGGCCACCGCACCCGCCGCCGCATTGGTGCCGCGGTCGAACGGGGGCAATTCGAAAGCGCCGAACGGCCCGTTCCAGACCAGGGTCTTCATCTTGTCGAGGGCGCGTCCGAAGGCCTGGATGGTCCGGGGGCCGACATCGAGGATCATCTCGTCCTCATCGACGTCGTTGATGCCGACGATGCGGTTGGCCGCATGGGCCTGAAAATCGCGCGCCACGACGACGTCGATGGGAAGCAGGATCGTCGCGCCAGAGGATTTCGCCTTGTCGATGATCCGTTTGGCCGTATCGAGCTGATCCTTTTCGGCAAGCGAGCGACCGATGCCGCGTCCTTCCGCGGCAAGAAATGTGTTCGCCATCGCGCCCCCGATCACCAGCACATCGACCCGCCCGAGGAGATTTTCGAGGAGCGCGATCTTGGTGGAAATCTTGGCGCCGCCGACCACCGCCATCACGGGGCGTTCGGGATGTTCGAGCGCCTTGGCGAGATGGGTAAGTTCCGCCTCCATCGAGCGCCCCGCGGCGGAGGGGAGGAGATGCGCCAAGCCTTCGGTTGAGGCGTGCGCGCGATGGGCGGCCGAGAATGCGTCATTGACATAGATGTCGCCGAGCTTCGCCAGCGCCCGGATGAATTCGGGCTCGTTCTTTTCCTCAGCCCTATGGAAGCGCGTGTTTTCGAGTAACAGCACATCGCCGTCTTTCAATTTGGCGGCAGCGTCTTCGGCGGTGGCACCGATGCAATCCTCCGCAAACGCCACGGGCCGGCCGAGCACGTCGGCGAGCGCCAAGGTCACCGGCTTCAGCGACATCTCCGGCACGATTTTGCCGTTCGGCCGGTCGAAATGCGAAAGCAGGATCACGCGCGCGCCCTTATCCGACAGCTCGCGCACGGTCGGCGCCTGCCGCTCGATGCGCGTGAGGTCTGCGACTTGGCCTGCCTTCATCGGAACGTTCAGATCAAGGCGCACCAGGACGCGCTTGCCCCTCACGTCCCCCAGATCGTCGAGCGTGCGGACCATGGACCCTAGATAAGCTTGGCCATCGCCACGGCGGTATCGGCCATGCGGTTGGAGAAGCCCCACTCATTATCGTACCAGGACATGACCCGGATGAAACTGCCGTCCATCACTTTGGTCTGGTCGAGCGCGAAAGACGAGGACGCCGGATTGTGGTTGAAGTCGGCCGAGACGAGCGGCGCGTCCACGATGTCCAGAATGCCCTTCAGCTCCTGGCTCGACGCACGCTTCATGGCCTCGTTGATCTCGTCCACGCTGGTCTTGCGCTTGGCGAGAACCTTGAAATCGATCACCGACACGTTGGGCGTGGGCACGCGAATGGCCGTACCGTCGAGCCGGCCCTTCAGCTCCGGCAGCACCAGACCCACCGCCTTGGCGGCACCCGTCGAGGTCGGGATCATGGACACCGCTGCCGCGCGCGCGCGGTAGAGGTCCTTGTGCATCTGGTCGAGCGAGGGCTGATCGTTGGTGTAGGAATGCACCGTCGTCATGAAGCCGTGCTCGATGCCGACGGTGTCGTTCAGCACCTTGGCGACCGGCGCGAGACAATTGGTCGTGCAGGACGCATTCGACACCACGATGTGATCGCGCGTCAGCTTCTGATGATTGACGCCATAGACCACCGTCAGGTCGACACCGTCGGCGGGGGCGGAAATCAGCACACGCTTGGCGCCGGCCGAAAGATGCGCCGAGGCGCGTTCCTTCGAGGTGAAGATGCCGGTGCATTCGAGCGCGATGTCCACGCCCAATTCTTTGTGCGGCAATTGGCCGGGGTCCTTGATCGCCGTCACTTTCAGATCGTGGCCGTCCACGATCATGCGGTCGCCCGAAACCTTCACCTCACCGGGAAAGCGGCCATGCACCGAATCGTAGCGCAGAAGATGCGCATTGGTCTCCGGCGGTCCCAGATCGTTGATGGCGACGACCTGAAGGTCCTTGCGCCCCGTTTCCAAGATGCAACGCAGCACCAGGCGCCCGATACGCCCGAACCCGTTGATCGCAACCCGCACGGCCATGGTTCAATTCCCCTTCAGAAGTGCCACGGCAGCTTCTGCCGCGCGCTCCGCCGTAATGCCAAAAGCCTTGTAAAGCTCCTTATAGGGCGCGCTGGCACCGAAATGATCGATGCCGACGAACGCGCCCGAGCCGCCTATATAGCGTGACCAGCCGAAAGACGAGGCTGCCTCGATAGCAACCTTAACGGTCGAGGAATCGAGAACTTTCGCGCGATAGGCGGGGTCCTGTTCCTCGAACAACTCCCAGCAGGGCATCGAGACCACGCGCGCACCGATTCTCTGGGCCTGCAGAATGTCGCGGGCGGCGACCGCAATCTCGACCTCGGAGCCGGTGGCGAGGATCGTCACTTTGGCGGGACCATCGCTTTCCCGGAGCACATAGGCGCCGCGCCGGGAAAGATTCTCCTCGGTGTGTTGGTCGCGAAGCGTGGCGAGATTCTGCCGCGATAGCGCCAGCACGCTGGGCCGTGTCTTTTCCGTCAGCGCGATCTCCCAGATTTCCGCGGTTTCCACCGCATCGGCCGGGCGTAATACGAGAAGATTGGGCATGGCGCGCAGGGCCGCCAGATGCTCGACCGGCTGGTGCGTCGGTCCGTCTTCGCCGAGCCCGATGGAATCATGCGTCATCACATGGATGACGCGCTGCTTCATCAGGGCGGCGAGGCGGATCGCGGGGCGGCAATAATCGGAGAACACGAAGAAAGTCCCCGAATAGGGGATGATCCCGCCATGCAGCGCCATGCCGCTCATGGCCGCCGCCATACCGTGCTCGCGGATCCCGTAGTGGATATAGCGCCCGGCGTAATTGCCCGGAGAAATCTCCGGATCGTTCTTGGTCTTGGTCAGCGTGGAAGGCGTCAAATCCGCCGCCCCGCCGATAACCGACGGGATATTGGCGTTCACCTCTTCGAGCACCAATTCGGAGCTTTTGCGTGTCGCAATGGCAGGTTTTTCGTTCGTGAATTTGGCTTTCAGCGCCGCAATGGCAGGGGCGAATTGCGGCGGGATATCGCCGGAAAGCGCGGCCTCGAACGCGGCTCGCGACGCCGCCGGACTCGCGCTCAGGCGCGATTCCCACGCTTTGCGTGACTCAGAGCCGCGCGCACCGGCCGTGCGCCACACCGACAAGAGATCGGGCGGGATTTCAAACGGCGGATAGGGCCAGCCGAGCGCGGCGCGTGCGCCGGCGATTTCTTCGGCCCCCAAAGCTTCGCCATGCGCTTTCGAGGTCCCTGCGCGTTTGGGCGCGCCATAACCGATGATCGTCCGGCAGGCGATAAGGACGGGGCGGTCGCTCGACTGCGCGGCCTCGAGCGCGGCCGCGACGGCGTCTCCGTCCATGCCGTCGACGCGCGATACCGCCCAGCCCATCGCTTCGAAACGCATCAGCGCGTCGGTGGAATCCGAAAGCGCGGTCGAGCCGTCGATGGTGATATGATTGTCGTCATAGAGCACGATCAGCCGGTTGAGCTTCAGATGACCGGCGATGCTGCAGGCCTCGTGGCTGATGCCTTCCATCAAATCGCCATCGCTGGCGATGACATAGGTCTTGTGATCGACAATGGCGTCGCCAAAGCGGGCATTCAGGATGCGCTCGGCCAGCGCCATGCCCACCGCAGTGGCAAGGCCTTGCCCCAACGGTCCCGTCGTCATCTCGATGCCGGGAATCTCGCCATGCTCGGGGTGACCGGCGCACACACTGCCGAATTGCCGGAAGCGCTTGATGTCCGTCATCGAAATACCGGGATAGCCGGTGAGATAAAGCAGCGCATAGAGCAGCATGGAGCCGTGGCCGGCCGACAGCACGAAACGGTCGCGGTCAGGCCAAGCCGGATCGGACGCATCGAATTTCAGGAAGCGGGTGAACAATACGCTCGCCGCATCGGCCATGCCCATGGGCATGCCGGGATGGCCCGATTTGGCGGCTTCCACTGCGTCCATGGCGAGCGCGCGGATAGAATTTGCCATCGTGCGTAAGGCAGATGTCGGTTTTTCGCCCATATGAACTGGGCTTAAGGCACGCTTCATCCCTGTGCAAGGGGACGAAAGGTCCGTCCATCAATTCTGCCGGGGATTACACAAGGATTCAAAATCGCGCCGGTTGCCCACCTGTTAACGAGTCCCTAAGGTATCTACCACTTGCGCGATAATCGGATGATCTCATGAGCAAGCTTGACGATGCCCTGGCACGCTTCCAAAGGGCAGTAGACCTGCTCGAGGCGCGCGCCGACGAATGTGTCGCCAATGCCTATGAAACCGCTGCCGTAGTCGCGGAGTCGGGTCAGTGGAAGGGCGAACGCGAGAGACTGGCCGCGCGCATTGCCAGCCTCGAAGAAGAATCGCGCACACTTGCGGGCCTGACCGAGGAGGTCGAAGGCCGGCTCGACGGCGCGATTACCGAAATCCGTGCGGTCTTGGGGCGCAACTGACAGGAGTGGGCCCATGGCGGCGGTCAATGTGATGGTGAATGGTCAAGCCTACCCTGTCGGCTGCGGCGAGGGCGAGGAAGCCCATGTTCGCGAACTTGGCCAATTCATCGACAAGCGCGTGCGGGATATTGCCGGTTCCATCGGTCAGGTGGGCGATACGCGGCTGCTTCTCATGGCAGGGCTCGCGATTGCCGATGAACTGGCCGACGCGCGCGCCAAGCTTCGCGAACGCGAATCCGATTTGCTGGCATTGAGATCCGAGCTGTCGGGCGCCGCGGAAAGCCGCCAAAAGAGCGAGGATATCGCCGCGGCTGCGCTTTCCGGAGCCGCTTCGCGGCTTGAAGCCATTGCCGCGCGACTTGCGCATGCCTAAGTTATCGATGGGCGGGTACTGCCCCGCATGTCAGGCACGCGATACCCAGGGGCCTTAATGGTACTCACCGGGAGCTGTCCCTGGCCGGGATCGTGGTCCCGGTCATATGGCGCCCACCTGCACTTGCAGGCCCGTGAGGATCCAAGTCCAACGGCGATGGCGGTCCCGCCCACTTTCCTCTAGTAGCTTTCTCTTATGAACATCGCCCTCTTATGAACATCGCCGAGTCGCAGGCCCTTGCCGCCGCCAAGGAAGACGTCAGGAAAGAAGCGCTGGCGCGCCGCGCCGTGCTTCAGCCGGGTGTGGCGGAGCTTTCGCGCCGTTTGGCCCAGGTTTTCGTGAACTCGGTCGCTATCCCGCCGGGCGCGGTGGTTTCGGCTTATTTCGCCATCGGCGATGAAGCCGACCCTCAGCCTTTGCTGGATTTGCTGCGCGCCCGAGGTCACAAAATCGCGTTGCCGCGCGTGGTGGGACGGGGCAAGCCGCTCGATTTTCATCTCGTCGAGACGGGAGCGGAGCTGGTTCGGGGCGGT
Organism: Micropepsaceae bacterium; assembly: GCA_036499145.1. Lineage (GTDB taxonomy): Bacteria > Pseudomonadota > Alphaproteobacteria > Micropepsales > Micropepsaceae > CAIYRG01. The sequence continues at coordinate 12,093 of DASYEG010000255.1, forward strand.
TTCGGTTTGTCGGAGCCGCATCGCGATTGGCCCAAGGTCGATCCCGATGTCCTGGCCGTGCCGCTTCTGGCGTTCGACCAGGCTGGCTATCGCGTCGGCTATGGCGCGGGGTTCTATGACCGCACGCTGCAACGGCTTCGGTCTTCCAAGACCATCATCGCTGCGGGCTATGCGTTCAGCGCTCAGGAGTTTCCCAATTTGCCGCATGATGAGAACGATCAGAGGCTCGATTGGATGGCGACCGAAAAAGGCGCGCGGAGCTTCGCGTAGACGGGACACGAAGGACACGAAGGATGCACAAAGATCACAGGTTCCGCCGCGCGTGTTCTTTGTGTTCCTCTTTTTGGCATTAGAAACGGAAGGCGGATAATCGCGTATGCGGATTCTTTTCCTTGGCGATATCATTGGGCGCCCCGGGCGCGATGTGCTCGCCGCCGAGCTTCCGCGTTTGCGCGAACGCCTGACAATCGATTTCGTCATCGCCAATGGCGAGAACGCGGCCGGCGGGTTCGGAATCACGCGCGTGATCGCCAATGAGCTGTTCGCCACCGGCGTCGATGTGCTGACCAGCGGCAATCATTGGATGGATCAGCGCGAGATTCTCACCTTCATCGATGCCGAAGAACACAT
>DASYEG010000256.1:0-2536 GCA_036499145.1 Micropepsaceae bacterium
GGATTTCGACGGCGCGAACGAACTGCCCGATCCCAGCCTGGATTATAAGATCGCGTTCGACATCAATTCGATGCCGCAATCGGCGACCGAAGTGAATCCGGCGATCAAGATGGTCGGCGCGCTGATCAATGCCTATGAAGGTCATGGCGTGTCGCCCAGCCATCTGCATCTGGTCGCGGTGTTCCACGGCCCGACCATCCAGGTCGTGCTGGACGACGCCACCTACAAGGAACGCACCGGCGTCGAGCACAACCCCAATGTCGAGCTGATCAACCAGTTGAAGGCACATGGCGTGCAGATGGTGGTGTGCGGTCAATCGACCATGGCGCAGCATTACAATTTCAAGAGCATCGCCCACGCCAAGATCAACTTCTCGGCCTCCGTCACCTTCATCAACCTGATGACGCGCGGCTATATCAAGATCAATGAGTGAGGAGCGGTTCGCGTAGCGAACAAAATGGTCCAGTGGACCATTTTGAGCGACGAACGCCCGGAGCGTAAGCGAAGGGCCGGATAGCCGCTGCACATACCAGCTTTCTTCCCCCGCATGGCGAAGCCATTGGCGGGGGAAGATGTCTTTCGAGGGTTCATCCCGAGAAAGACAGATGGGGGCTGCAAAGAAAACCCTTCCGGGCTTTTTCTTTGAACTAAGACGCGCAACAATCCCCCTCCATGCCGCACCCCGCCCTCGAAACCGAACACGACGACCTCCTGGCCATCGCGGGGACGATGGAAACCGCCGTGCCGGGTCTGCGCGTGCGCCTGGGCGGCTGGCGCGAGCATCTCGCCCACACGCTCGGCAAAGCGTCCTCGCCCTTCGCCGCCGAAACGCTGATGGAGCAAGCGACGGTCGCGCTGCGTCATGTCTGGCTGGAAGCCGCCGCCAGTTCGACCAGCCGTTCCTATCGCTCGCCCGCGGCGCGCGAGCGCACCGTCACGCCGGTGGGCCCGTTTCACAATTTCGGGTACGAGCGCGATCTGCACCCTGACGCGCTGGAAGCCCGCTGCGCCAACTTCTTCCCGCCCCCGCCACCGGGCTGGCGCGCGGAGCATGTGCTGTTCTCCAGCGGCCAGGCGGCAATGAACGCGCTGCTCACTTTGCTGGGTGCGAGCGCGGGGCGGCGGCTGACCCTGCGCCATGACGGCTGCTATTTCGAGACCACCGAACTGCTGGCGCTCGCTCGCGCCCGCTTCGAAGTCTCCGCGCGAAAGCCCGCCGACATCGTGATCGCGGAACCCATTTGGTACGACGGCGCGCAGTTCGGCACCACATCACTGCCCGGCGTTGCGGCCCGCGCCAACGTCGAACGCGCATCGCACATCATCATCGACAGCACCTTGTCGGGGCTGGACGATGGCGTGAACGATCTTCTCTCCACGCTCGACGGCGGCACACAGGTCTTTCGCACTTTATCGGGCCTGAAGCTGTTTCAAGCGGGGCTAGAGCTGGCCGATGTCGGCATCGTGTCCGTGTATGGCGCCGCGCGGGCGGACGAACTGCGCCATATCCGCACCTTGCAGGGCACGGGCCTGCGCTTTGCCGATGTCGCGGCGCTGGAATTGCCGCTGTTCCTGGATGCGGCCGCGACGCGCGCCTATGAACACGCGATCTTCACCCACAATGCGGCGCTGGCCGATGCGGCGCGCGGCAATCCCGCTTTCACCACCGTCTATCCCACCGGCCCGCGCCCCGCGCCGTTCGTGGTTTTCAATCTCCCATCGGCGGCGGACTATGACGGACTGGACGACAAGATCGCAGCCGAAGCCGCGCGCCGCGAGCTAGTGCTGATACGCGGCGGCAGCTTCGGCTTTCGCGGCCACCGCTTCGAAACCGTGCGCCCGACCGGCAAACCGCCCTTCCTGCGCGTCGCCATGGGCAAGCGCGCCGGACCATCGCTGGACGACATCTTGGATCTGTTCCGCAGCTTTGCGCCGTGAAAGCTGCGGTCAGCCTTTGCCGGATTTGCCGCTCACGACATTTCGCGCTTCGGCCTCGGCCGCGCCCAGCAATGCTTCCAGGGTGCGCAGATCGGGCGACTTGGCGCAGGTGCGCAGCGATTTCAGCATCTCGGCGATATAGATCGCCAACTCTCTAGAGCAGATCGATGCCTGCGCGTCTGTCGCGTCGCCTTTCGGACCCGGCACGGCATTTTCATTGCTGAATGGTTTTTTCATGCCAGCCCTCCATGGCTCCGGTTTCGCCGAGATCGAAGAAGCGCAATCGCGCATGCCCAGTTTTCCGGGAATGCCGATGAAAAACACATGTCTGGAATTGGACCATCCGGCGCATCGCGGATGGTGCTGTTCATATCAACGCTCGAACAGGCGGTGATATTCCGCCTCGGCGCCGCCATAGCTGCCATTGGCGGTTTCTTCCAGCGCGGCGCGGTCCAGCACGGTGATGGAACCGCGCCTGGTGCCGATGACGCTGCCCTTTTCCATCTCGCTCAACGCGGCGGTGATGCCGGGCCGCCGGGTTCCCAGCATCACGGCCAGAAATTCATGGGTCAGCAGCACATCGCCGCCGCTGGAGCGG
>DASYEG010000257.1:0-4085 GCA_036499145.1 Micropepsaceae bacterium
CAGATAGAAGGCGCCCCGTTCGGTCTTGCCATCGGCATCCACCTGCGTGAAGCGTCCCTGCACGCTTTGGATCGTGTTGAGATAGGCCGAAACGCGCTTCAGATCGGCCTTCTCGGCTGAGGAGAAAACGGGCGCGATCGGCGCGGCGCCCGTATGGGCGGGGGCCGCCGCCCATACGGGCATTGGAAGTGCCGCGATGAGCAGGGCTGCGAAGAGACTGTGAAAAAGGGCTCGGCGCATGATCGCCTTTCTAGGAAATTTTTATGGCGGAAAGAAGGGAGGCGGTGATGCGGCTCCGTTTATTCGGCTATAAGCCTGATCTCCCGATCATAATCCGCGAAAACCAGCACCGTTCCATGGCGCCCGTCCCCACCTCCGACCGACATCCGAACCCTGGCTACAGGAGCATCGCTGTGGTGGGCGCCGGCGCCTGGGGAACGGCGCTCGCCCTTGTCGCGGCCGGCAATACCCCGAAGGTCCTATTGTGGGCGCGCGAAAGCGAGATCGTGGAATCGCTGACCCGCGGACGCGAGAATGCGATGTTTCTTCCGGGCGTCTCCCTGCCGGAATGCATCGAAGCCACGGGGAACATTGAGCGCGCGCGCGATGCGGAAGCGATCCTGTTGGTGGCGCCGGCGCAGCATGTGCGCGCGGTGCTGAGCGCGTTGCGCGGCATGTTGAAACCGGCCACCCCGGTCGTGCTCTGCGCCAAGGGCATCGAGACGGGCAGCGGCCTTCTCTTGAGCGAGGTGCTCACCGAGATCTTGCCCGAGGCCGAACCGGCCATTCTGTCGGGGCCGTCCTTCGCGCGCGACGCGGCGCGCAAACTTCCGACCGCGGTTACCATCGCCGCGCGCGAGAGCGTCGCGACGCGGCTGCAGGCGAGTCTCTCCCAGGCGTGGTTCCGGCCCTATGTCAGCGACGATGTGGTGGGTGTCGCGTTGGGAGGTGCCGCGAAAAATGTCTACGCCATTGCTTGCGGCATGGTGGAGGGCGCGGGGCTCGGCGAAAGCGCGCGGGCGGCCACGATCTCCAGAGGCTTTGCCGAGTTGATGCGGCTGGGTGCCGCGCTCGGCGCCCGCTCGGAAACCTTGATGGGGCTTTCGGGCCTCGGCGATCTGGTGCTGACGGCCACAAGCATGAGCTCGCGCAATTTTTCTCTCGGCGTCGCACTCGGGAAAGGCGCCAGCCTCGGGGATATTTCCGGTACCGGCCATCCGCTTGCCGAGGGCGCCGCCACTGCGCCTGCCCTTGTCGGCCGCGCGCGCCGCCATGGGGTCGAGCTTCCCATCGCCGAAGGCGTGGCCGCGGTTCTTGCCGGAAAGCTCGGCGTACAGGACGCGGCGGAGAGGTTATTGTCTCGTCCGTTGAAAGCGGAGGCGAGGTAACCATGGCCTATTGGCTGTTCAAGACCGAACCCGAAGCCTGGTCGTGGGACCAGCAGAAGAAAAAAGGCGCCAAGGGCGAGCCTTGGAGCGGCGTGCGCAATTTCCAGGCCGCCAAGAACATGAAGGCGATGAAGACGGGCGATCTCGGTTTCTTCTACCATACCGGCGAAGAGCGCCAGATCGTCGGCATCCTCGAAGTGATCGGCGAATATCGCAAAGACCCGACCGACGATACGGGCCGGTTCGGGCTGGTCGAGGTGCAGGCGGTGAAGGATGTGCCCAAACCCGTGAGTTTGGCCGTCATCAAGGCCGATCCGGCCTTTGCCGATATGGTGCTGGTGAAATATTCGCGGCTTTCGGTGCAGCCGGTCACACCGGACGAATGGAAGCGCATCTGCGAGATGGGCGGGTTGTGACGCCGGTCTTTCTCTGCCGCATCGATTCTCTTGAAGATCCCGGAACGCAGAATGTGGTGCTGGGCGAAGGAGAAGGCGAACTCGATATCGTCATCGTTCAAACGCAAGGCACGCGCCGCGCCTATATCAATTGCTGCCCGCACCAGTTCATCCCGTTGGAGGTCTTTCCCAATCATTTCCTGACGGACGACAAGAGTGCGCTCGTCTGTTCGGGGCATGGCGCGCGCTTTGCGCTCGCCACCGGCGCGTGCATCAGCGGGCCATGTCTCGGCCAAGGGCTGGACCCTCTCGCCATCGTGGAAAAAGACGGTGCGATCTATCTGGCCGAGCCGCTTGAGCCGATCGAGATCGCCCGCAACAAGCGCCTCAGCCGCCGCTGGTGATTAGCTGCGACGTTCCGCAGGAGCGGGGAACATGAAGCGGGCCATGGCCGCGGCCAACAAAGCTCCCGCCAATTGGGCGACGATAAAGGCTGGCGCATCGAAGGGACGAATTCCGGCAAAGCTTGGCGTCAGAGCGCGCGCCAACGTAACCGCTGGATTGGCAAAGGACGTCGAGGCAGTAAACCAATAGGCGCTGGTGATATAGAGCGCGACCGCCGCCGCCGCTGTTTCGCGACCTCGCGCCGCTGTGCCCGCAATGGTCAGAACGAGGCCAAACGTCGCGACGGCTTCCGAAAGATTCTGCCCGAGGCCGGTCCGCGCCTTGGTGCCCCAGGCAAAGACCGCCTCGCCGAACATGACATGCGCCAACCAGACGCCGGCTATGGTTCCGATGACTTGCGCCAGGACATAGAAAAGTGCGATCCGCGCCGGAATCGTACGATTAAGGGCGGCTACAAACGTCACGGCGGGATTGAAATGCGCGCCTGAAACCGGCGTAAAGATCACGATGAGCACGAACAGCACCGCCGCCGTCGCCAGCGTGTTGCAAAGAAGCGCGAGCCCAACATCTTGCGTCAGGCGTGTTGCCATAATGCCTGAGCCCACCACCGCGGCGAGTAGAAAAGCGCTCCCAAGCGTTTCGGCTGCGATGCGGCGAAGCAGGAGTTGGAACTCAGCCGGGCTTTTGGCCGATTTCATCGATTTCTCGTTTCAGCGAAAGCCGTCCCAAACGCGCAATCGGCAGATTGCGGAAAAGATCGAGGCGCGTGCGGATTTGACGAAACACGTCGAGGAAGAAGGCGCGCTGCTCCACCTCGGGTCCCTCAAAGGCGGCCGGATCGGGAAAGCTCCAATGCGCCGTAATCGGCTGGCCCGGCCAGATCGGGCAAACCTCGCCCGCCGCCGAATCGCAAACCGTGATGACGAAATCCATCTTGGGCGCATCCGCTTGCGCGAATTCATCCCAGCTTTTGGAGCGCAAACCCCATACCGGCAAATGGGCGATGCGGAGTGTATCGAGCGTAAGCGCATGAATGGCGCCTTTGGGATGGCTGCCCGCGCTATAGGCATGAAAGCGGGTTGCCGCTGTCGAATTCAGATAGGCCTCGGCGAGGACCGAACGCGCCGAATTTCCGGTGCAGAGGAACAGGATATTGTAGGGATGCTCCTGGCTCATGCGGCGCAGCACTTCACTTCGATGTTGCAGATTTCTGGGCGGCCACCGCAGCAATCTTCCATCAGATAGGAAAGCAGCGCCCGCATCGCCGCATAATTGGCCGCATAGATGATGCTGCGGCTTTCGCGATGCCGGGTGATCAGCCCGGCGCGTTCCAATTCCTTGAGATGAAAGGACAGCGTCGGTGCCGGAATCCTTAGGCGCGCCGCTATCAGCCCCGCAGGTCTGCCTTGGGGGCCGGCCGCAACCAGATGACGGAATACCGAAAGACGGGTTTCCTGTGAAAGGGCGGAGAGGGCGGCAATGGCATGAGTATATTTCATAGTTTCATAACTATGAAATTATCAACTCTTGGTCAAGTTCCTATTGCGGAGCGATGCCGACGCCGTAGCTGGCGACCAGCGAGCCGGCGACGAGCCGCCAGCCATCCACCAAGACGAAGAAGATCAGCTTGAAAGGCAGCGAGATCACGACCGGCGGCAGCATCATCATACCCATGGACATGAGAATCGATGCCACCGCCATGTCGATGACGAGAAACGGTACGAAGATCAGAAATCCGATTTCGAACGCACGCTTCAATTCCGAAAGCATAAAAGCCGGAACGATGGCCTGCAGCGGTGCGCCCTCGGCGGAGGCTGGGGCAGGGACGCCCGCCATATTGACGAATAGCGAAAGATCCTCGTTGCGCGTATGCGCGCCCATGAATTTCTTGATCGGT
>DASYEG010000258.1:0-5528 GCA_036499145.1 Micropepsaceae bacterium
TTTTCCCAGTGCTCCTTGTTCTCATAGGAATAGCCGCTCTGCGTGCCTTGGGCGGTCGGCTTGATCTCCATGACGCCCAGTGCGCTCGCATCCTGGCCCGTGCCGGTAATGCCGACGGTGAATTCGCGCCCCGGCAGATAGGTCTCGGCAAGCACCGGCTGGCGGAACTTCATAAGAAGATCGGACGCGGTCGCGCGCAAGCCGCTCTGCGTATCGACGCGCGAACGCTCGCTGACGCCTTTGCCCGATCCTTCGGCGACCGGCTTCAGGAACAGAGGAAACGGCAAATTCACGCCGTCGATATCAGCCGGCGTTTCAATCACCGCGAAATCGGGCGTCGGCACCCCCGCCGAACGCACGATGCGCTTGGTCCAAGCCTTGTCCAGTGTCAGCGCCAAGGTCAGCGGATCGGAGAACACCACCGGGATCGCATAGGCTTCGAGCAATGCCGGCACCTGGGCTTCGCGCGCATAGCCTGAAAGCCCCTCGCAGATATTGAAGACGGCATCCCAGCGCTCGTCCGCGGCCAATCTTTGCGTCAGCGCGCGGATATGGCCAATGCGCACCGGCTCGTGCCCGAGGCCGGAGAGCGCCTCGCAGATCGATGCAATGGTGATCTCCGCGTCGAATTCGGCGCTCTCTTCCTCGCTCATCCCGCGTGCGAGATAGTCGGCCCTGAGATCGTAGGTGACGCCGATGCGCATGGCGCAGTCAGTCCGCCGCGGTCCGCATCATTCCGCCGCGAGCGGCATCGCCTTGTCGCCACCGAGCGCCCCGCCGGGATCGGGATAGCGATAGACGTTGCCCTCGAAATTGCGGATGAGCAGATCATCGCCCTCGCGTCCCACGACGGAATCGGGAGCCATCAGGATTTTGCCGCCGCCGCCCGGCGCATCGATCACGAACATCGGCGTCGCATAGCCCGTGGTATGACCGCGAAGGCCCTTGATGATCTCAAGGCCCGCCTCGACCGAGGTGCGGAAATGGCCCGAGCCTTTGATCGGATCGCATTGGTACAGATAATAGGGTTTCACCCGGCGCATCAGAAGCCCATGCATCAGCGGCTTCATCACCGCGATATCGTCATTGATGCCCTTCAGCAGTACCGTCTGCGACCCCAGCGGAATACCCGCGTCCACCAGGCGGGAGGTCGATTCGGAAACCTCCGGCGTCAGTTCCTTGGGATGCGTGAAATGCAGGCTCATCCACAAGGGGTGATGCTTCTTCAGCATCTTCACGAAATCCTTCGTGATGCGCTGGGGAAGCACTGTGGGGATTTTCGTCCCGATGCGCACAAATTCGATGTGCTTGATGGCGCGCAGCCGGCCCAGCAAATAATCGAGCTTGTCGTCGCCGATGGTGAGCGGGTCGCCCCCGGACAGCAGCACGTCGCGCACTTCGGTATGCGCTTCGAGATAATCGAATGCGAGTTCCCAATTGCGCACGTTGAACTGGTATTCGCCGCCCGGATTGCCCACCAGCCGCGAGCGCGTGCAATAGCGGCAATAGGTCGAGCACGTCCCGGTGGTGAGGAACAAAACCCGGTCGGGATAGCGATGCACGAGACCCGGCACGACCGTATCGTGGTCTTCACCCAGCGGATCGTCTTCTTCGCCGGGAAGACGGACATATTCGTCCTTGACCATGATGTGGGTGCGGCGGAGAGGCTCCATCGCATCCTTCAAGTCCATCAAGCTTGCGTAATAGGGCGTGATGCCGACGGGCAGCGAACCGGAGTGGCCGGAAACCGCGGCGCGCTCGTCCGCCGAGAGCGCAAAGACGCGCTCAAGCTCGGCCAGCGTGCGGATGCGGCTTCGCATCTGCCAACGCCAATCGTTCCACTCGGCGGCGGCGGTGTCGGGATAGAAGTGGCGGTAGAAGGCCCGCGTGTCGCGATTGACGGGGAAGCTGAGGATTTTCTTCCGGGCGGGCGCCTCAAGATGGGTTTGGGCGGTGTGGGTTTGTAAGACGGTTGTGGATACGGCGGCAGGTAATCGTTCACGCCGCGATGGAGGACGAAGATCGCGTCCTCTCAAGAGCTGGAGATTCATCGGTGTCTCATGTCGCTCTTCATGCCGAACCTCGACACCCCCCGATGGCAGTGCCTATCGAACGGTCCAGCGGTCCTTAGATTTAGAGGGCTTTTCACGTTCGTCAAGAGAAAAGCCGGTGAATACTGTGAAAGCTTACGCGAATTCCAATATAGAGGCATCGAATTACCCCGAATTATTGAACATGATGAAAAGAAAAGCCGAAGTTCGATGAAGATTCACAGAGAAGACGCACCGAGCAGATGCCAGGAAAGATAAAAACTTGTGCAAGCAAACGCACGGCCTTCCCTTCATGCAAGCTTTGCGCGAATCGGTTCGGCCGTATTCATGGATGTTTTGACGCGCATACGGACTGTCTTCGCAAAGTCATCGCCGCACTCTCAACGCAGCACCCGGACCGAAAAAACATCGCCGTCCCCGGCACGAGTCCGGCACGGCAGGCGCGAACGATCCACAGCGAATCGATGAAACGGCGCGGGGTGAGCGAAACCCGCGCGCGACTCACCTTGCATGAGGCATGACGCGATAGACGGTGATCCGAGTCTTTCGGCCGCGCGAATAATTGAGCCCGTCGACGTCTTCGAGCGCGGCGGCCATCGCACCGTCCCTGGCAACGGCGTCAAGGAACGCTCCGCGCTGATCGTCCGAAATCAAAGCGAGGCCGCCGGCCGCCGCGGCCGCGTGGCCCGCGCCGGGCCCGCCATCGAGAGCCGTCCTGGTGCCCAGGAGAAACACAATGCTCGGTTCGGCATACCCGGCCGTGACCACCGGTGGATCGCCGGGTTGCGCATGGCGCGCGACGGCTTCGGCCAGGCGCGGCGACAGCCACAGCTGCGTCAGCCGCGGCACCGTCAGAAAACCCGCGATGCCATAAAGGAGAATCGCACCGAGCCCGGCCATCCCCGCGGCAGCGGCGAAGCGGCGCGCTAGGATTCGCGGAACCACCGCGAGGATCGCGACGGCATCCAGCGCCACGGCGGCATAGAGCCACCACGGCGAGCCACCGCCCAAGCGCTGTGGCGCGAGTGCGAGAAATCCTGCGAGCGCAAGCCCCACCAGGACAAACAGCGTGAGCGAGACGTATTGCGCGATGCGCGTTGCCCGCGATTCCTCACGCGCCTGCGAGGTCAGCCAGAGCGCGCAGAGAACCGCCAATGCCGGATACGCGGGCAGCACATAATGGGGCAGCTTGGTCGGCGCGAGTTCGAACATCAGCCATGTGGTCGCTGCCCAGGCGAGGAGATAGCGCACAGCCGGCTCGCGCCTGCGTGCGAAAGCGTACAGGATGCCCGGAAGGAGCAGGAGCGTTCCCGGCCAAAAGGTGAAGCTCACCAGCGCGGTGTAATAGCCCGGCGGCGCTCCATGACTCTCCGCGTCCCCCATCAGCTTGGTCGCGAAATCCTGGCCCAGCGATTTCTCGTAGAAGAGTCCGTGGCTCGCGATCCCGATGGCGATCGCCCAAGGCAGCACGATGGCCGCCGCGATTCCCAATCCCAAAAGCGGGCGCAACCGCGCGAGCCAGCGCCATTCGCGATCCCATATGACGATGGCCGCGACCGAGGCGAGGCAGACCGCCGCGATCAGAGGGCCTTTCACCAGCACGCCCAACCCGAAGGCGCCCCAGCCGAGAAACAGACGCGAAGCCGGCACCGCCGAGCCATCGCCGGCGCGCGCGCCAAGATAGCTCCGCAGGATCACGGCCTGAGCCACCGTCACGGTCCCGAGAAGCACCGCATCGGTTTTCGCGATCTTAGCCTCGGACATCAGGAGCACCGAAAGCCCCAGAATCAGGCCGGAGAAAAATGCCGTCTCCACGCTTGCGAACAGGCTGGCCAGCCAATAGGCCGCCGCGACGGCGCCAAGCGCGCCCAGCAGGGACGGCACGCGATAGGTCCAGATCGCATCGCGCACCCCACCCCCGAGAAGTGCGGTCGAAGCCGCCTGGAGCCAATAGATCCCCACCGGCTTCTCATAACGCGCAACGCCGCCGAGATTGATGTCGACGAAATCGCGCGTCTCAAGCATTTGCTTGGTGGCCTGGGCGAAGCGGCTCTCATCGCGGTCGAGCGGCGGCAGGATGAAGAACCCCGGCACCCAGGCCAGCACGCAGATCACGAGCAAAACCGCGAGCGGTTGGCGGCGCACACATGCGCGAAGCGATTCGGTCATTGCCCTCCACCCTTCGTCCACGGCTCATGAAATCGGCGCAAGCCTGTTTCCCGGAAGGTTGGACTTGTATAAGGCGCACGCCAGAATCCGAAAAGGCATTCTCACGCGTGTCCGATATTGTCGAGGTTTCCGTTGTCGTTCCGGTCAAGGATGAGGCTGGCAATGTCGTGCCGCTGGCGCGCGAAATCGCCGCGGCCCTCGGGGCTGAGCGCTATGAGGCGATCTTCGTGGACGACGGATCGCGCGACGCCACGGCGGCCGAGCTTCTGTCCCTGCGCGGCGAGATGCCGGTCCGGGTGATCGCCCATGGCAGGAACCTCGGTCAAAGCCGCGCGGTCCGCTCCGGCGTGCGCGCGGCCAGAGGCAGCATTGTGGTGACGCTCGATGGCGATGGGCAGAACGATCCCGCCGATATCCCAAAACTGCTGAGCGCATTTCGTGCGGCCGCGGCGGCCGACCCCGATTTCGGCATGATCGCCGGCGAACGCGAGAAACGCGAGGACAGTTGGAAAAAGCGCATCGCCTCGCGCTACGGCAATCGCATACGGCGCTGGATGCTCTCGGACAATGCCAAGGATACGGGCTGCGGATTGAAGCTGTTCCGCCGCGAGGCCTTTCTCGCCCTCCCTTATTTCGACCACATGCACCGTTACCTCATCACGCTGATGTTGCGCGAAGGCTATCAAGTGCGCTTCATGCCGGTCGGACACCGCCCAAGGGGCGCGGGCCGCTCGAAATACGGCGTGTGGGACCGGGCCTGGGTTGGTCTCGCAGACCTTATCGGTGTGTTGTGGCTGAAACGCCGCTTTCGCGGCCCGGACAAGACCGTGGAGCTCTAGCGCAATGGGTCACTGGTTGAATTGGATGAACGCCGATGGCGGCTGGCTTCTCGTCGGCTTCCTGGGACAGGGGCTCTTCGCGTCCCGCTTCATTATCCAATGGCTGAAAAGCGAAGCCGCGGGGCGCAGCGTCGTGCCGCTGGCCTTCTGGTATTGCAGCATCGCCGGCGGGACGGTGACATTGGTCTACACGATTCATCTGCGAAGCGCGCCTTTGATTCTAGGCCAGGCCACGCCGCTGCTGATCTATGTCCGCAATGTCTATCTGATTTTGCGCGAGCGGCGGGCGCTCCGCCCCACGCTCGAAACCGGGACGCCGGGCGGGTAACACGGCGCTTGCCGGAGCGAAACGAGCCGCTATAGTCCGGCGCGCTTTGCGGACAGGTGGCCGAGCGGCTGAAGGCGCACGCTTGGAAAGCGTGTTTACGGGAAACCGTAACGAGGGTTCGAATCCCTCTCTGTCCGCCAC
>DASYEG010000259.1:0-14245 GCA_036499145.1 Micropepsaceae bacterium
TCCGCGAATTTGCCGATCGGCGAGGCCACGTCATTTTCCTTCGACATGCGGCGCAATCCCGAAGACGGCATCGTGCCGTTCCAGACCCTTGCCGGTCCTCAGGACCATCTGACCCATGTCACGGTCATGCGCATCTCAGGCGTGGCCGAGGGCATCGGTTGGACGGCGGGAAACGGTTTGTCGTTGCATGACGGCATGATGGGCGATGGCGGCAGCCCCTTCGCGGGCGCGTCGCTGACCAATGCGTTTTCGCCGCTTGTGAGGGCGGCACCCGGCGCCATGGCGAGTTTCCGCCTGCCTTTGTCTCCGTCAACCGGGCTTTCCTTCGGAGCGGGGTTTTCCGAAAATCAGGGTCTCACCGATCATCTGCGCACCCCTTTCCGCAACAGCGCGCAGAGCGCGGAAATGCGGCTCGATCATGTGGCGGGACAGACCCGCTTCAGTCTCGAGGCCGGCGATGTGCTGGAAACCGGCGGCTTCATGGGTTCGCTCGCCGCGGGCGGACTGACGATGGCGGCACAGGCCTCCACCGTCTGGACCACGGCGTCGGCCGAAGTGACGCTCGATGCGCATTGGTCGCTCAAAGGCGCCCTGACACTGGCCGCGACCGCCGCCTCTCACACTCAAGCGAGTCTCATCACCGCCATCGGCCCGGTCTATGCCACGAGTTTCGCGCTCGGCCTGGCAGGAGAGAACCTCTTCCGCGGCGGCGATGTGCTGAGCTTCACGCTGGGTCAGCCTTTGCGCGCCGAACGCGGCACGCTGACGCTGGTCTCCGGCGTCTCGCGGGACTGGACCGATGGCGGAATGATCATGGGTGAGACCCAGGCCTCGCTCGAACCTTCGGGGCGCGAATTCGATCTGGAAACCGGCTACCGTTTCGACCTTAGAGGCTGGGGGTTCGGCGCCAATGTCGCCTATGCCATCGACCCCAATCATGTGCAGAACGCCAGCGCCGTCGTTGCTCTCTTCACCCTGACGCGCGGGTTCTGACGCGCGGCAAGTTCAGCCCGCGGCTGGATTGTAGTCGGAACCGCCAAGCACGATGTTGATCACCTTTTCCTCGGTGTAGCTCAAAAGCTCGCTGATGCCTTCTTCGCGCCCGATGCCGGAATTCTTGAAACCGCCATAGGGCACGCCCCGATAATGCTGACCCACGCCGTTCACCCAGACATAGCCGGCCTGCACCTGTTGGGCGACGCGCAGCGCGCGGTTGATGTCGTTGGTCCATACCGCGGCGGTGAGGCCTAACTCGATGGCGTTGGCCATTTGGAGCGCCTCCGTTTCTCTGCCGAATTTGAAGATCGACATCACCGGTCCGAACACTTCTTCCCTGGCGAGGCGCATGCTCATGTCCATCCCGCCGAACACGGTAGGTTCCACCCAATAGCCGCGCTGGAATTCCTCACCCTTGGGAATGCCGCCGCCATGAAGCAATTTGCCGCCTTCCTTATGACCGAGATCGATATAAGCGAGTACCTTGGCGTACTGCGCCTTGTTGTTGATCGGCCCCATATTGGTCGCGGGATCGAGCGGATGGCCTATCCTGATCTTGCGCACCCGCTCCAGGATTTTTTCCACCACGCGATCATGAATGGATTCATGTAGCAGGATGCGGCTCATGGAACCGCAGGATTGTCCCTGCCAGCCGAAATTCATTCCGCCTACGGAGCAGGCCGCAACCTTGTCGAGATCGGCATCTTCGAAGGCGATCAGCGGATTCTTGCCGCCCAATTCGAGGGTAACGAGTTTCACGGCGGTTTCGGCGGCTGCCTTCTGGATCGCCATGCCCGAGGCGGGCTGGCCGATGAAGGCGATGCGTTTGACGCGGGGATGGCGCACCAGCGCCTCGCCGGTTTCACGCGCGCCCGTCACGATGTTGACGACGCCCGGCGGCAACACTTCCTTGCAGATTTCACCCAGGATCGAGGCCGACAATGGGCTCTGCTCGGAGGGCTTCACCACTATCGCATTGCCCGAAATGATCGCAGGCGCGATGCGCGAGGCGGCAAAACCGATCGGATGGTTGAACGGTATGATGCGGCCGATCACGCCATAAGGCTGGCGGATCGTCATATGGATATTTCCCGACGTTGCGGGAATGGTTTCGCCCTTGATCTCGTAGGCGAGACCGGCGGCGAAACGCATGCGTTCGACCGCCGTGCGCACGTCGCGCTTCATGGGACCGAGCGTATTGCCGGTGTCGAGCGATTCAATACGGGCGATTTCATCGCCCCGCTTGAGGATCGCATCGCCCAGTTTGTGAATGTATTCGGCGCGCTGGCCCATGGTGAGCGCGGCCCAGGCGGGCTGCGCTGCTTCGGCTGCCGCGACCGCCGCATCCATATCGGCCTTCGTGCCCATCGGCACGCGGCCCAATTGGGTTTCATCAGCGGGGTTGATCGATTCGAGCCAGCCGCCATCCGCAGCCTCGATCAGTTCGCCGCCGATCAGCATATGGCCCGTCATGTAGGCCATGGTCGCGTTGGTCCCGTGCATCGGCCTCTCCTTCGAGGTCAGATTTTTTCTGGTGAGCGACCTTAGAGTATGGCTTTGCCTGTTTGAAGTGACATCAGGCGCCCGCGACATCCAGCGTTGCGATCTCATCGGGGAAAAGTTTCAGCGCCGCCGCCGCGGCGAAATCGCCAAGCTGTTCGATGCTGGTCGCACTCGCGATGGGCGCGGTGATCGATGGCCGTGCGATCAGCCAGGCCAATGCGATCGCGGCCGGTTTCACATGATGGGCCGCCGCCACCGCATCGAGCGCGGTTAGGATTTTCTTTCCTTTTGCATTCAAATAATTGGACATGCCTCCGCCGCGCGGGCTTTTGCCGAAATCGACCGCGCTGCGATATTTGCCGGTCAGAAAGCCCGCCGCCAAGCCGTAATATGGAATGACGCCGATATTCTCTTTCAGACAAAGCTGTTCCAGCGCACCTTCGTAATCGTCCCGGTCGTAGAGATTGAAGGGCGGCTGCAGGCACTCATAACGCGGCAGACCGTGCTTCGCCGAAACGTCCAGGGCTTCGCGCATGCGTGCCGCGCTGAAATTGGAGGCGCCGATGGCGCGAACCTTCCCTTCGCGGATCAGCTCCGCATAGGTTTCGAGCGTCTCCAGCATCGGCGTGGAGATGTCGTCGCGGTGCGACTGATAAAGATCGATGGTGTCGGTCTGCAAGCGCCGTAAACTGTCCTCGATTTCCGCCTTGATATAGCGGCGCGAGAGACCCTTTTTGTCCGGCCCCATTTCAGCGCCGAGCTTGGTGAGGATGAGCACGCGTTCGCGCCGGCCCCCGCCCTGTTTCAGCCAATTGCCGATAATGGTTTCGGATTCTCCACCCTTGTTGCCGGGAATCCAGCGCGAATAGGTATCGGCAGTGTCGAGGGCGTTGAACCCCGCATCGACGAAGGCATCGAGGATTCGAAATGCCGATGCCTGATCCACAGTCCAGCCAAGCACGTTGCCGCCGAACACGACCGGAGCAATCTCCAACGCGGATCGGCCAAGCTTGCGTTTTTCCATGGTCGCGACCTTCCCATATCCGCTTCTTTCTTAAAGTGGCATCCGATGAGGGTCAAAAGCTTGCCAAGCCGCCATAGGTATGATCTTTGCCATCAAACATATGATCGCCACCTCACGCTTTTCCCTTCCCCGGATCGTCGGCATTTTCGCCGTGCTGATCGGCGCCAATATCGCCGTCTGGATATGGGCGATCGCGGCCTTCCAGCATTACCCCGTACTCCTGGGAACCGCGCTTCTGGCCTACAGTTTCGGTCTCAGGCACGCGGTCGATGCCGATCACATCGCGGCCATCGACAATGTCACGCGCAAATTGATGCAGAGCGGCAAGCCGTCCGCGAGTGTGGGCCTGTTCTTTTCACTCGGTCACTCGACGGTGGTTATACTCGCCTCGCTTCTGATCGCACTCGGCGCGGGTGCGCTGAATGCGCGCTGGTCCGCGTTCAGGGATGTCGGCGGATTGATCGGCACGTCCGTATCGGTGTTGTTCCTGTTCGCCATCGCGATTGCCAATCTGTTCATCCTCGCCGGAGTTTTCCGCACATTTCAGTATGTGAAGCGCGGCGGACGTCTGGCCGAAGACGACGGCGGGATGCTGTTCGCCGGGGGCGGCCTGCTGGCGCGAATTTTCAGACCGCTGTTCGGTTTCATTCGCGCGAGCTGGCAGATGTATCCGCTGGGTGTCCTGTTTGGACTGGGCTTCGACACGGCAACCGAGATCGGGCTGCTCGGCATTTCCGCGGCCCAAGCCGCCCGCGGCCTGTCGATCCTGCCGCTTCTGGTGTTCCCGGCGCTCTTCACCGCCGGCATGGCACTGGTCGACACCGCCGATTCGGTTTTGATGACGCGCGCTTATGGCTGGGCATTCGTGAAGCCCATCCGCAAGCTCTATTACAACCTCACCATCACGGCGGTTTCGGTGCTGGTCGCGGTGCTTGTGGGATCGGTCGAAGCCTTGGGACTGATTGCGGACAGACTCGCGTTGAAGGGGGCGTTCTGGGATGGGATCGAAGCGCTCAACAGCCAACTCGGCGTGCTCGGCTATCTCATCATCGCGCTGTTCGCCGTGAGCTGGATCGTGTCGGTGCTGATCTATCGCCTGAAAGGCTATGACGGGCTCGATATTGCCGGCGAGACTCCCTGAAATTACCCGTCAATGCGGATCGGCGCCGCTTTATTGGAGCTGTTTGATCGATTTCGGATCGGGCCCTTTCGGGATGCTGGAAAGATACGCGAAAATATCGGCGACACCGGCATCGGAAATCTGACTGGCCGTATAGATCGGCATCTCGTAACGGGGATTGCGCAATTGCGCGAGCACCGCGGGAAAACCCAATGCCGCGGCGTTGAGATGCGGCCCGTCGCGCAGCGTGCCCTGCCCGATAATGCCGTGACAGGTATAACAGCCGAGTTTTTTGAAATTCACCAGTCCCGCTTTGGGATCGCCTCTGGGCGTGTCCTGGGCTTGAACTGCGCCAAACGAGAGAACGGCAAGCACCACGCCAAGCGTCAAACTGCGTATCGGCATCGCCATTACCGTCCGTCCGACACGATGTCGATGAGCGCGGGTTCGCCCTTCTTCACCACATCGATGGCGCGCCGGATCGCCGCCGTCAGATCTTTCGGGTCCGACACCGGCCCTTGCGCATAAAGGCCATAGCCTTGCGCGATCTTGGCGTAATCGGGCGCCGGATCGTCGATCAGCGTGCCGACATAGACATTCTTGTTGTTCACCCGCTGGCGGCGCGAGGCCATGCGCAGGATCATCATCACTTCCTGATGATAGGCGCGATTGTTGTGCACCAGATACAGGATCGGGATTTTGTGATGCGCCGCGGTCCACAAGACGCCCGGCGCCATATTGAGATCGCCGTCGCCGACCATAGCCACCGTCAGCCGTCCCTTGTCCTTGTTGGCAAGTGCGGCACCCAGCGCGGCGGGTGAATTGTAGCCGATGCCTTGCGCGCCCGACCCGCCCATTGTGCGATACGGCTTGTCGATGTCCCAAAGACGATACGGCCAATCGCTGAGGAATTGCGTCTCGGTGGGCATCATCCAGTCTTCGTTTTTGATCTGGTCCCACAACTCCATGGTGAGCCGTGCCGATGAGATCGGCTGGGTCTCCCACTGATACGCCGCTTCCTGACGGGATTGATCGAGCAGCTTGGCCGTTTGCGCCTTCACCTTGGCGCAGCGGCCGTCGCAACGGTTCTTGTCGGCCACCGACATCTGCGTTTTCAGGGCTTCGATCAGCGCAGGCATTGTGGCTTCGGCATCGCCCGCGATGGAAAGGTCGGCCGCGGCGAAACGCTGAAAGTCCTGGAAATTCGATTTCGCCATCATCCCTTCGGTGCCGATATGGATGATCTTGAGATTGGCTTGGCGGCGGCGGGGATCGTTGGGACGCGTCACCAGGTCTGGCACGTAATTGTTGAGTCCGAAAAGATCGATGGGTTCCAGGGCGAGGATCACATCGGCCGACTGCAAAGCCGCCTCGCGCCGCAAGGAATGATTCAGCGGATGCCGGTTGGGCATGTTCATGCGATTGTGGCTGTCCACAACCGGCGCGCCAATGAGTTCGGCAAGCTGGATCAGCAGAGCGGGCGCGTTCTCCGTGCGTCCATATCGATTGGCGAAGATGACGGGGCTGTCCGCCGCGATCAGCATCTTGGCGACTTCGCGCACGGCCGCGATATCGCCCGCCGGCTGGAAGCGCATCTTCAGCTTCGGGATATGGAGCTTCTTCTCGACTTCGGCGGGAATAGGATCTTCCTGCAGATCGCCATCGGCGACGATGAGCACGGGCGCCATCGGCGCCGTCGTCATCATGTCGTAGGCGCGCACCGTGGATTCGGCAAAGCCCTGCAGCGAGGCAGGCTGGTCGTCCCATTTGGTGAAGTCCCGCACCATGGCGCCTTGGTCCTGCGCGGCATGATCCCATTCGATGTAGGCCTGACGGGTTTCCTGCTTACCGATATTGCCGGTCAGGACCAGCATCGGAACGCGGTCGGCGAAGGCGTTGTACATCGCCATGGTGGCGTGCTGCAGGCCGACCGTGCCGTGCACCATGCAGGCCATCGGCTTCTTCGCCACCTTGTAATAGCCGTGGCACATGGCGGCCGCAGTGTCTTCATGCAGCGTGGTGATGAATTCCGGCTTCTTGTTGTCGCCGTAATTGATGATGGATTCATGCAAGCCCCGGAACGTCGATCCCGGACAAGAGGCGATATAATCGATGTCGAGGCTCTTGAGCACGTCGACCATGAAATCCGATCCGGTCTTGCCGATGGTCTGCGGCGGCGTGTCGCTGCTGGGCCGATCGGTCATGGGCACCGGGGGCACACTGGACACCGGTGCCGGCGTGGTCTGCGCCACCGCCTTGCCCGCGGTCGCGGCGAGCCCGGCGGCCGGTGCGGCAGCCATCCCCGCGAGGAACTGGCGGCGCTTGATCGTTTTGGACATGAAGGCCTCCCGCTAGGGCATGCACGCGCGCACGCGGGTGCCCGAATTTGCCATTGCGCGAGTTTGCCATTGGGCATGGCCAATTCCAAGCCGTTCACGGGGAATTGCCGTTAACCAGCCCTGCACGCCAAGCTAGTCGATGAGATCGATCCCGATCTGTGAGCGATCATGGCGGAAAAGGACCGGCACCACATCGCCGGGCGCAACCGTAACAGGCCTCGGAAAGCGGTGCAGGATGTGGGTCCAATGACCGTTGAACGGAGCATTTGGCGAAGGCCGGTTCTCATAGGTCGCATGGGCGTCGAGTTCCAGCCTGATCCATTGCGCCACGCCCACGCAGATGCCGTGTTGCGTGGCCTTGAGCGCAAGCCGCACCCCGCCCATCGGAAAACGCTTTTCGCGAAAATCGAAACGCATCACCTCGACATCGCCCGACAAAACACGGTGGGGAATATTGCCGAGCGCCACCGCGAGCATGGCGGGCGCGAAATCGTTGAACCCGGAAAGATCGAAGCCCGCAATCCTGCCGGCGAACAGCATGCCCTGGAGCGTTTCTCCACCGGCAAGATAGCCCATGATCGAGGCCGCCGCCGGAATGATCGCAGCATCGGGCACCAGCAGATATTCATGCGCGTGCTCGATCGCAGGCAATACGCCTTCGGTGATGAGACCGCTGGCAAAGGTCTCCGTCACCAGCACCTCGGCGCGCTCCGGCATGATGCCGGGAACGGACATGGCGGTCGATTTCAGCGGCACGACGCCGATGCGATCCGACAGACCGTTTCTGACGATGATCTCGCGCGCCCGCTCGGCAATCAGCGACACCGCCTCGCAGGTGGTGACCTTGGACGCGCCCGCCCGCGCGGCCATCAGCGCGAGAAGGCCGGCGCCCGTTCCGATATCGAGGACCCTTTTGCCCGGCGCCGCACGGCGGATCGCGGCCTCATAAGCGCCGTTGCGTTTGTGATCGTCCATCATGGCAAAATGCCAACTCGGCACCACGCCTTGATAGGTCGCCCTGAGATTGGCGGTGGCGTGCAACAGGCCGGGTTCGAGCACCACGGCTTTGCGAAAAGCACTGACGGCCTGCTCGGGCTTCTGCGTCTCAAGATAGATCACGCCGAGATTGTTGAGCGCATCGGCGTAGGCGGGGTTCATCGCCAGCGCGCGTTCGAACGCGGCGACCGCCTCGTCCTTGCGGCCGAGCTTGCTGAGCACGGCGCCCAGATTGTTGTGCAGCTCCGCAGTGGCGCGCGGCGATGCCGCGGCCCGTTTCAGGAAGGCGAGGGATTCTTCGATCCGGCCCTGCTGAAAGCGGATGGCGCCCAGAAGATGATTGGCTTCCGCGTGGGCGGGGTTGGCGTCGAGCAAATCGCAGGCACGTTCTTCGGCTGCATCGAAATGCCCGGATTTGAAATGCTCATAGGCCTGGGACAGCGAATCGGTTTGCATCTAGCGTGAATTTGCTTCGTGGAATTTGAACCGGGATTGCCGGTGCCGTCCCACATCTGGGGTGCGGGAGATCGATAGCGTTTTGCGCAAACAAAGCATGGCCGCGCCAGCCTTTGTCTTCCGAGGCCATCATAAGGGACGCGCGCGATTGGCGACATCGTTTTTGCGCAGGGAGCGTTCCCACTCTCCGCGCAAAAACGAGACTCTTTCCTACCAGGTCTTCACGATTCTGATCTGGGTCTGCCGCCCGAAGAGGTTCTTCAGAATATCGCACGCGCAAGGATTGCCACCGCCGGTCGCGGTTCGGTATTCGAACGGCGCGTGCTTATCCATGATGTTCTGCACGACGAGCTGAATACTGATGTTTCTGAGATATTCATTCACCGGTGTGTCGCCGGTATCGTATCCCACCGCCAGATCGAAGGTGTAATAGGACGGTTCGATGTTGGTGTAATTGTTGAGCGCGCAGGGGAATGTGCCCCCGCCGACCGAGCCGCCTGCCGTGAGACATTCGAAGTTGACGTTCGGCGGCGCGGTTTGCGTATGGTAGAAATGCCCCTGGTAGTCCATGAACCCGGTGACGCTCCACGGCCCGTTGCTCCAGCCGAGCCGCGCGCGATATTTGAATCGCGGCAGCGATTCCACACCGAGCTGGGGCACCCCGCCGACCGAGGCCAGGTCGGTGTCGTACAGAACGTCGGTCACCTGGCCCGCGGGACCCGCCGCGCCCGGAACCCTGACCGATTCCTGCTTGAGGTAATAGGTGCCGGTCATACCCGTGTTCCAGGCGCCGAGATCGCCCAAATCCCAGTCATAGCTGATGGACCAGTCTATGCCTTCGGTCTTCTGCCAGCCCTTGTTCAACGTGCCGCCGTCATTGATCCAATAGATCAGGCTCTGGGCCGCGGACGGGACAGGATCGGTGGGATGCGCAAGCGCTCGCTGCACCATGTCCTGGAAGGCCGCGCACTGCTCCGGATGCGCATTCTGCGCCACCGGGCAGCCAACATCGCTCGGCACCAGATAGACGAACGCGAGCGAGGAATCGTTGAATCGGTTCGTTGTCGGGTTGCCGAAATTGATCAGGATGCCGTTGATCTTGACCGTGTACCAAGTTGCCTGGACATCGAGTCCCCTGAGGAAGCTGGTCGGTGCGAAATCGAATCCGAATCCCCAATTGGTCGACAGTTCGGGACGCAGGACCTGGTTGTCCTGATTGAAATAGGTGCGGAAATGCGCATCGACCGCAGCCTTGCCGCCGCCGTTGAGCGAAAGACCCGCAGGCTGCGAATTGCAGGCAAATCCGGCATTGAAGAGCTTTTCCGCGCCGGACCCGGCCGGAGGCTTGCCGCTGGCGTCGCAAGCGACCTGGATGGTTGCGTTGTTCTGGAATTGGGCAGCCCCGGGCGCATTCTGCAATCCCCAGCCGTTCCACGCAACGTTGGAGATCGGCGAGAACTCGCCGAAGCTGGGAGCGCGAAACGATGTGCCCCACGAGCCGCGAAATGTCAGGCCGAGATCTTCGGAGACTTCCCAGTTGAAGGCCAGCTTCGGATTGCTGGTGCCGCCGACATCGCTGTACTGGTCATGCCGCCAGGACGCTTCCAGTTCCAGTTTGCGCACACCCGGAAGCGAGTTGTTGTCCCCGATGACGGGAACGTTCAACTGTCCGAATACCGCCCAGACGCGGCGCGATTCCGGATCGCGCAGCAGGGTCATCGCGGTGTTGGATGTGCTGGTCTCCGTGTTGCTCTGGATGAGGAAACGATAGCTGGTGTAGTTGGCGCCGACCGCCATTTTCACCGGCCCGCCCGGCAGATCGAACAATGGGCCATCCGCCTTGAAGCCCTTCTCATCGACCCAGAAGGCTTCGGCCGTTTCATTGTAGGCCCCGATAAAGGCCAATGTGCTGGGGGAATTGCACTGGTACGTCGTCGTGTCGCAGAACAGATTCAGATAGGGCGTCGTCGGCGGTTTGGTGAACGTCCCGATGGTGGGATTTGTCCCGGTGGCCGGCGTTGCCGGCATCGTCCAGCCCAGAGCCGCTGAAACCGCCGCCCGGTTCACCGCGCCGACGACGTGGTTGTACTCTGCGTCCCGCGTCTGGGAATAATAGACTTGCGCCGCCCAGTCGCCCGGCAGATCGATGTTCAACCCGCCCAGATAGCGTTGCGCGGATGCGTAGGAATTGGTGATCGAAGGCGATTCGATCGAAAAATTGTAGCTGACGCGCAGGCCGTTCGGCGCGTTGGTCGGGTAATAAGGATTGAATGTGGGCACCGCAAGCGTGAGCTGATTGCCGACGGTATTGTTGATGAATCGCGAACGGCGCATGCCATAGAAGCCTTCGCCGTAGAAGCTGATGTCCTTGGTCAAGCGCTGATCGAACGTCACCGAGCTGCCGACATATTGGGAGGCCGCGCTGTAATCGGTGATCGAATAGGGATTGAATTCATTGGCCGTGCCGTTGACGGGACCGCCATTGGCGGGATTTGCAAACGTCGCCCAATTGATCGTCGCCGCCGTCGAGCCGCCAAGCGGACCGAGGCCGCCGTTGATGGTATTGAAATCCCTGCCCGTCCCTTGGGGGATCGAGAAGCAATTCGTGCAATTGTGACCGTTGGTGGCGGGATAATTCGTCTGATCCGGCGCGGCCGGCGCGCCCGTGGAAATGATGCCGGGCATCGCGGAAGCGAGCGGCGTGCGATTGTCCAATCCCCACGGGGTGAAGTCGAATGTGTATTTGGAATTGAAATTCCCGTGCGTCGGGGCGACGTCGTACCACTGATAACCAATCGTGATGTCGCCGCCGTCCCAGGTGCGGCCCCACAATTGCGAGGCGAGATATTTGGTATTGCCGCCTGCGCCCGTCGTGAACCCGATTTCGGTCTGGGCGCCGTCATAACCGCGTTTGAGAATGATGTTGATCACACCGCCGATGGCATCTGAGCCATAGGTCGCCGAAGCGCCGTCCAACAACAGGTCGATTCGGTCGACCGCGACGGTCGGGATAATCGATGGATCGATCTGGCAAAGTCCCATGCCTTGCGCCGGGTAGCGCACGCCGTCGATCATCATCAGGGAACGCGGCGCAGAGCCGGTATCGAGCTGACGGAGATTGACGCGCGTTCCGCGCTCGACATTGGCGGCCTGTGTCCCGACCGGGCCCGGAATGACGTTGAACTGGGGGATGGTGCGGAACAGGTCCGATGTGGTGAGCGAACCCGTCATGCGGATGTCTTGGACGCTGAGATTGGTCACCGGGACACCGACCGCAGCGGTACCGCGAATGAGAGAGCCGGTGATCAGCACCTGCTCGGGGACTTCTCCGGGGGCGGCCTGTGCGGTTTGGGCCTGGGCGGTTTGGGCCTGAGCAACCTGGGCTTGGGCAACCTGGACCTGGGCAAGCTGGATCTGCGCCGGTTGCTGCGGCGCCACCTGGGCCTGCGCAATGCGAGACGGTGTCACCTGAACCTGTGCTATCTGCGGTTGGTCTACCGGGGATTGGTCAGTTTCGGCTTGTGCCGCCAGCGAATTGGCTAAGGTCAGAAACGAGGCTGTACCCAACAGCCTTGTGAGTCTGGACGTCGTCGGATTCATCGCAAGTCCTCCCCTGGGCAGGTGACCTACCCTCGTTTTGTTTGGGCGGAATTCGGACGTCTCAGCTGTTACGAATTACCAGGCTACAAATTCCATTTCCTCATTCCGCCTTATCGATGCTCAGACGCGACTCTCAGCTGATGGATGAAATTCGGTTAACTTAATTACAGACAGAGGCAAGGAAAGCCGTCAACGAAACAAGCGCGTGCTGGCCCCAAATGCCACCATTATTCTGTTGTTGTTGTAATGAAGATACAGAAAATGATGTTTGTTGGCGTATAAACGTGCTCGATGGTTTAGTTTTTGATCGAATATAACTTAAACCATGATTTCCGTTTCCGGGGTCGCGCCGCGCAGAAACGCGAATCATCCAGGCCCGGTGATTGCGGCCTAGTTGCAAAATTTTTAATCAGCGTCGAAAACCGGGAAGTTCCTATGCGCCCGTCACTGAAGCAGCTTGACCGTCTTGGGGTCGGGCGGCTTCGGCAATCCCGCCAGATAGGCATGGATGTCGGCGGCTTGGGCATCGGTGACCAGCGCCGCCTCGTAAGGCGGCATGATCGCACGCGGTGTGCGCAATTGCTGGATGAGGGCGGGCAATGCCAAAGGCGGCGTCAGACGAGGCCCCTCGCGGCTCCCCTGGCCGACAAAGCCATGGCAGGAATAGCAGCCCTTGGCCTGGAACAGCTGACGCCCATTTTGGGCGTTGCCGGCCGGACCCTCCTGACCTGCCGCAGCGCTGGCCGATAGCGCAATCAACCCGAGCGCGATGGAGAAACGCAATCTCAGCGCCATCGTCTTCATCGTGGCTGGGACACAACGTCGATCAAGGCGGGCTCGCCGCGCTTGACCACATCGATGGCACGTTTGATGGCCGGTCCCAGATCGTTGGGATTTTCAATCGGCCCCTGGCCATAGACGCCCATGGATTTGGCGAGCGCGGCGAAATCGATGTTCGGATTTGTGATGTCGGTCCCGATATGGATGCGGCTGGTATCGCGCGAGCGCCGGTCGGCCATGCGCAATGTGTGCATGACCTCCATGTGATAGGCGCGATTGTTGTGCACGATCGCCAGGATCGGGATTTGATGATGGGCCGCGGTCCATAGCATCGTGTTGGTCATCATCATTTCGCCGTCGCCGACGATCGCAGCCGTGACGCGTCCCGTGCCTTTGTTGGCGAGCGCCGCCCCGAGTGCGGCCGGTGCGTTGTAGCCCACGCCTTGCGCGCCGGAGCCGCCGATCCAATTGTGCGGCTTGTCGATATTCCACAGCCGATGCGGATAATCGGAGAGGAACACCGTTTCGGTCGGCATGGTCCAGTCTTCATTTTTGAGCTGGTCCCACAATTCCATGCAGGTGCGCGCGACCGAGATCGGTGAGGCATCCCAGCCATAGACGGCATCGGCGCGCGCCTGCTCCAGAAGGCGCGGCGTCATGGCGGCCAGCTTTTCACCGCGTTGCGCAAGCGCCGCGCTCCGTGCGGGCGTCAGCTCGCGCTTCACCGCCTGGATGAGCGAGGGCAGGCTCGCTTCGGCATCGCCCGCGATAGCGAGGTCGGCCGGCGCGTAACGCTGCACATCGCCATAATTGGCTTTGAGCAGCAGGCTCTCCGTGCCGATATGGATGATCTTCAGATTGGCCTGACGGTTCAATCGCCGGTTGGGCCGCCCTATCAGATCCTGCACGTCATTGGTGAGGCCCCAGAGCTCCACCGGTTCGAGCGCCAGAAGACAATCGGCCTGTGCCAGCGTCTGCTCGCGGCGGCTGGAATGATTGTATTTGTGGCGGCTGGGAAAATTCATCCGCGCGCGACCGTCGATGACGGGGGCATGCAGCAGCTCGGCCAACTGGATCAGAAGGGCCGGTGCGTTTTCGGTGCGGCCATAACGATTGGCATAGATGACGGGATTTTCCGCCGCCACCAGAAGCTTCGCGGCCTCGCGAAGCGATTCGTCGTCGCCTTGCGGATGCGCGCGGCGCGTCAGTTTCGGAATGCGCAGCTTGGCCTCTTCCTCCTTGCTGAGCGGGTCTTCCTGCACATCGGTATCGATGGTCACCAGCACCGGACCCATCGGCGCGGTCGTCGCAAGATCATAGGCCTGCACCAGGGCTTCGGCGGTCGCCTGCAGCGAGGTGGGCTGTGCATCCCATTTGGTGAAATCGCGCACGGTGGCGTTCTGATCGAGCGCGGCGTGATTCCATTCGACC
>DASYEG010000260.1:0-4097 GCA_036499145.1 Micropepsaceae bacterium
GGGCGGCAAAGGAAAGCTGCATGGGGATACCTCCGGGTAATGTTTGCGGCCCTTTAATCCAAAAAAATGCGCTCCGTCAGTCGGATGCGCGATTTCCGGTTGCCGGGTGGCGGCGGGAAAATGCTAGTTAGTGCTAGATTCAGCTTAGGTCGAATCCGGGGCCGGGACCAAGCGCCGCGCCAGGGCTTTCAAGGTAATGCCAGCAAACGCAAGACTGCCGCGATTGTCGAACTATGTCCTGCGCCAGCTCGCGGGACCGATCGCGCTTTTCTGCTTCCTGCTGACCGGTGTGGTGTGGCTTTCCCAATCGCTGCGTCTGCTGGATCTGGTCATCAACCGGGGACAGTCCGCGCCGACGTTCATCTACCTGACCCTGCTGGTGCTGCCGAGCCTGCTCGTCATCATCCTGCCTATCGGCTTCTTCGCCGGAGCACTCTACGGTTTGCACAAGCTGAATGCCGACAGTGAACTCGTTGTCATGCAGGCCTGCGGCTACAGCCGCGTGCAACTCGGCATTCCGGTGATGATTTCCGCCATCGTGGTGATGGCCGCCACCTATCTGTGCAGCCTCTACCTGATGCCGCTCGGCCAGCGCACAATGCGCAGCGCGGTACTCGACATTCGCGCGGACATCGGGGCCGCGATGCTCAGCGAAGGTGCATTCAACACGCCCGCCGATGGATTGACCGTGTTCATCCGCGAGCTGGCGCCGGACGGTCACATTCGCGGCATCCTGGTCCACGACAATCGCGATGCGCGCCAGCCCACAACCTATATCGCGGAGAGTGGCGTCCTCGCCCAGACATCGGGCGGCGGACGCCTCATCATGCAGGATGGGACAATCGAACAGGCGAACAAAGCCGGCGCCGCGCTTTCCGTCCTGAAGTTCAAACGCTACGTGTTCGATCTCGATCAGTTCTCAAGTCAGCAGCAGAACACGCAGCTTGAAGCCAGCGATCGCTATCTGAACGAATTGTTCTGGCCGCAATTCAAGACACCGCCCAAGAATCGAAACATTCTCAATATCTTCCTCGCGGAAGGTAACAACCGGCTGGCCGCGCCGCTCTACTGCATCGCGTTCGCGCTGCTCGCGCTGGCGGCGGTGACGAGCGGGCGGCGGCAACGTGGCGCTTACGCATTGCGCCTTGTGCTTGCCTCGGTATTCGCCGCGGTTCTTCGCATTGTTGGTTATGGCGCGCAGAGCGCGGCGGCGCGAAACCCGTCGCTGCTTTTCCTGCTCTATCTTGTTCCGATTATGGGCGGCGCGCTCGCGCTGATCGATCTGCAAGGTACGATCCTGCCGCGCCTCCTTGAACGTCTGCGCGGCCCAGCGCCCATGGCCCCCGCATGACGTGGTCCTGGACACTCTTCCGCTACCTGGCGCGCCAATTCATCGTGGGCGTGGGAACCGTCTATGCGGGCTTCCTGTTCCTCGCGCTTTCCATCGACATCGTGGGGCTTGCCGATCACACCGCCGAGAAACATGTACCGACCGGCGTTGTGATCGTGATGGCGCTGCTGCAGCTTCCCGATTTGGGCCTCAAGCTGCTGGCATTCGCGGTGCTGCTTGGCGGCGTGTTTGCCTTCGTGCGGCTTTCGCGCAGCCAAGAATTGATCGCGATCCGCGCGGCAGGCGTTTCCGCCTGGGATTTGCTGGCCCCTTCCCTCGCAGTCGCCGTGGCGCTCGGCGTGTTCACCGTTCTGGCTTTGACGCCGCTGACGTCACGCATGCTCGTCCAATATTCCGAGATGGAAGCGAAATATATTCGCGGCCAGGCTTCGCAACTTGCCATCTCGCGCAACGGCCTTTGGCTGCGCCAAGGCGATGCGCGTTCCCAATCGGTGATCCATGCACTGCGCGTGGCCAATCAGGGACTGCGCCTCGAAGACGTCATTGTCTTTCGCTATGGCGAGAACGATCGCTTCCTCGGCCGGATCGATGCACGCTCGGCGGTGCTGGAGACCGGCGCGTGGACGATGCGGGACGCTTATGTGAGCGGGCCGGAAGGCAAGACAGTTCATCATCCCGCCTATAGCTTTGCGACGACACTGACGCCGGCACAGATTCAGGAAAGCTTCGCTTCGCCGTCCACGATCTCGTTCTGGGACCTGCCCTATTTCATCGCGACCGCGCGCAAGGCGGGCTTCTCCGCCGTTCGCTACGTTCTGTATTTCGACTCGCTTCTGGTGATGCCCGCGCTTTTCGCAGCAATGGTGTTCATGGCGGCGAGTTTCTCGCTTAGATTGGCGCGCATGGGCGGCCTGTTGCGCGTGATCCTTTACAGCGCGCTCGCCGGCTTCGGCGTCTATTTCTTCGGCAATGTGACGGAGGCCTTGGGCGAATCCGGCATTCTGCCGACCGCGCTTGCGGCCTCGGCACCAGCCGCTGCCGCCATTCTTCTGGGCATGACGCTTGTCTTCCACCAGGAGGACGGCTGATGCGCCACACGAAATTCCTCGGCCTCCTGACCGCCGCTCTGATGATGAGCGGCGCGTCCGTGCACGCGGCCGGCACTATCGGCAAGAACGCCCTGCTCGGACCGTCGGGCGGCGACTATGTGCTGAAAGCCGACGACGTCACCTATGACGTGAAAGCCAAGGTCGTGGTTGCGACCGGTCACGTCGAGGTCGATCACAATGGCCGCATCGTCACCGCCAATCAGCTGACCTACAATCAGGATACCGACACGGTCGTCGCCAGCGGCAACGTCGTGATGATGGCGCCAGACGGAAACGTGATCTTCACCCCGCGCGCCACGCTCAGCAATGAGATGAAAGATGGCGTGCTGGAGGGTTTCCAGGCCCTGATCGGCAAGACGGGACGGCTTTCCGCGGCCACGGCAACGCGCAAGGACGGCACCGTCACGACGATGGAGCGCGCGGTCTTCACACACTGCAAAATCTGCAACAAGCCGGGGCAGCGCACGCCGCTGTGGGATGTAAAGGCCTATCACGTCGTCTATGACCAGACGGCGCACAAGATCACCTATCGCGATGCCGTCATCGACATGTTCGGCATCCCTGTCGCCTACACGCCCTATTTCAGCCAATCCGATCCGACCGTGAAGCGCGAGACGGGGCTTTTGGCGCCTGACATCGGCTCGTCGAGCACACTCGGTTCGTTCGTCAAGCTTCCCTATTACATCTCATTCAACGATTCCCAGGATATGACGATCGAACCGATCGTCTCCACCGAAGGCGGAGAGGTTCTGGAAGGCGAATATCGCCAGCGCTGGAACAATGGCGGCATGTGGCTGCAGGCCACCATCGCGAACAATCCCGAAGGCGGCATCAACGAACACGAGAATGTCTGGTATTCGTCGTTTTTCGGCGCCGGGCGCACACCGATCGGCGACAACAATGTCTGGCGCTTCGGCTTCGATGCGCAGCTGACATCCAACCCGACCTATCTGGAGCGCTACAGCCTCTATAACAAGGACGACCAGCTCTTCAACGATCTGTTCGTCGAAGGCATCAGCGGCCGCAGCCGCTTCGCCGTCACCGGCTATTTCTTCCAGAGCCTTGTCGGATCGTGCCCGCAGCTGTCGTCCACAAAGCCGCCGGTCTGCGCCACGACGCAGATTTCGCCGCTTTTCATCAAGACCGCGCAGATTCCGCTGGCGCTGCCGCTGATCGAATACAGCTACATTCCGGAACGCACGGTTCTGGGCGGCGATTTCCGCTTCGACCTGAACAGCGTTTCGCTGGAGCGCAATCTTGGTCCCGACGACCAGCGCCTCACCGGCGAGATGCGCTGGCAGCTTCCCTTCGTTACCGGAAACGGCCAGCTCATCACGATCCGCGCCGATGCACGCGGCGATATCTACCGTGTGACCAACAACGATCCCATCGACTTCCCGGACATTCCGACGAAGACGAACTACATCACGCGCGGCATTCCCTATCTCGGCATCGACTGGCGCTGGCCGTTCGTCACCGGTGGCGGCGCGGGCAACACCGCGTTCATCGTCGAGCCGATCGTCCAAGCCATCGCCGCGCCCTATGGCGGCAACCCAAAGGGGATTCCGAACGAAGGCAGCCTCAACATCGAATTGAGTGAGAACGACGTCTTCAGTTTCGACCGCATTCCCGGCTAC
>DASYEG010000261.1:0-14544 GCA_036499145.1 Micropepsaceae bacterium
CCAAGGACTCGGCAGGCCGGCTTGCCTCGGCCAGAATAGCGGCCCGGCTCGAAAGAGCCTCCGCCGAGCCGGGCTCGATCGAAAGCGCGGTATCGATACAGGCGAGCGCGTCCTGCCATCTCTGAAGACGCCGCAGCACCGCGCTTTGGAGGCGCCAGCCTTCGGCGAAACGCGGCCTGAGCGCGAGCGCCCGGCGGAACGTAAGCAGGGCCTCGTCCAATTCCCCATTTTTCAGCCGGTTGCGCGCAAGCCCATAGAGCGCCTCGAAATCCGGCGGCTGCGCGGCCCATTTGTCCTGATGGCTGTCCTGATGACGATTGGCCGTTTCGGAAGCGCCGCCCACCCGATTGAGGCTGGTGGCTGCGGCTTGCAGCGAATCTGGCACGGAATACGCGGACGGCTTACGCATGGGACGCTATGGCCGGAGCTTCACCGCAGAATCAATAACCCCGGCTTTTCCTTGCAAATTTTTAAAATTGTAGGGAAATGTACTACATTTCGTCTTCGGCACAGATGGATGCAAAAAGCCCGGTGCGAAAAAACCCAGAGGGAGCTTGTAATCGGCGCGACGCACGTTCGGACTTATTCTTGCCTTCCGCTTGGCCGTGCCGCGAGACTCTGGCGAAGCCGTTCCACCATGCCGGCAATCGGTGCGCTCCAATCCTTGTCGATTTTTTGCCGGAAAAGGCGCGCGGACGGATACCAGGGGCTGTCGCTTCCGTTGAGCATCCAGCGCCATTCCGGGACATATTTGAGCGCGATCCAGGTGGGCCGCCCCAGCGCACCGGCAAGATGGGCGATGGATGTGTCGCAGGTGATGATGACATCGAAATGTTGCATCGCCGCGGCCGTATCGGCAAAGGCATCGGGGCCCGCATCGAAATCCGCGCCCAGGGTTTCCACCTGCATCCCTGCGGGCAGATCCGCCAATTGCTCGGCGCCCTCATTCTTCTGAATGCCGATCAAACGCAGGCCAGGAATTTGTGAGAGCGGATAAAATTCGCGGAGCGGCACGCCGCGCCCGACGATCTCCACGCCATTGTGCCAGCGCGCGCCCTGCCAGGCGATGCCGGCGCGAAACCCGTGCGGACCGATGGTCTTGCGCCAATGATCGACGCGTGACGGCTCGACCGCGAGATAGGGAATATCCAGCGGAATATCCCCAAATTCCAATCCGAGACCGCGCGGTAGACTTTGCAGGTCGCATTGAAAATCGAAACCGCGGTCCGGCAAAGCCGCGAGCAGGCGCATATCGCCCGGCAGACCGGAAAGCAGCCGGTGGAGCTTTGCCGGTACGAGAAAGCTCACATCCGCGCCGCGACTCCCAAGCAGCGGCACCAGCCGGCTGAACTGGATGATGTCGCCAAGGCCCTGCTCGGCGTAAACCAGGATGGAGCAGCCCGCGAGATCCTCGCCGGTCCAATGGGGCGCGTCCACACCGCTCCCGCGCGCAGGGTAATTGCGCATCCGCCAGCGGTTTTCGTAATCGTCCCAGGCGCTCCTTTCCATACGGCCGAGCGCCAATTTGCACACGCCGCGGCTGAACAGGATCTCGGGATGATCCGGCGCGCGGGCGAGCGCGCGATCATAGCTTGCCAGCGCCTCCTCGGGCCGCTTGAGCGCAAGCAGCATGACGCCGCGATTGTAATGGGCTTCGGCGAAATCGGGTTTTATGGCCAACGCGCGGTCATAGCTTTCGAGCGCGGCTTCCAGGTGGCCGAGTTTCTGGAGCGCATTTCCCCGATTGCTCAGCGCCTCGGCAAAATCCGGCGCGAATGCGAGGGCCCGATCATAGCTTTCGACGGCCTCGCCAAAGCGCCCCAAATGCTGCAAGGCAAGGCCGCGATTGTAATGGGCGTCCACAAAATCGGACGTCCGCGCAATCGCCGCATCATAGCTCGCCAGCGCTTCGTCATGGCGTTCGAGTGCCCACAGGACCGTACCGCGTTTGTTGAAAGCGGCCGCATAATCGGGCTTCAGCGCGATGGCGCGGTCCTGAGCGGCAAGAGCCTCCTCATACTGGCCGAGACTGTGCCGCGCGATGCCGCGATTGTGATGCAGAATCGGAGAGAGGGGACTGAGCGCGATGGCCCTGTCATAGCATTCGAGCGCATCGGCAAACCGCCCAAGCTCCTGCAGGACATTGCCGCGATGACCATGCGCATCGGCATCGTCGGGTTTCAGCAGGATCGCGCGATCCAGGCTCGCGAGGGCTTCGGCGTTGCGGTCAAGACGCGCCAACGCCACCGCGCGATCGCGATGGGCGGATGCGGCATTGGGATTGAGGGCTAGTGCGCCTGCGATTCTTTGCTCGGCGATTTGGAATTGCCCGCGCTGCAGCGCGATGATGCCCAAAAGATAATGCGCGCCGAAATGCGTGTGCCCGGCTTTCAGCAAGCCAACGCAAACACGCTCAGCGTCATCCCACCGTCCGTGCCGATGAAAAGCCACGGCTTTCGCGAATTCGTCTGCCGGTGGCGATGGCGCCATGATGGGTTCACGCGGCTAGCACGAGGAAAAGAGCAGTGGCATCGTCGCTGCGCTTGAAGCGGGGAAAGCGCACGCCTTCCGGATCGGCCGCTTCGATGGCGCGCAATTCCTCGCCGAGCGCGGCGAGCCCGCGCGTCTCGGCGGCGGCGAACAATGTTTGCGGCGTATAGCGCGCATAATCGCTGGCGAGCGCCAGAAACCCATCGCTTGCGAGCAGCACGCGCGCAGCCGATGGGGTCGATATCCGAGTCTCGTTGGCATGATCGGCGCATGCCGCATCGGGCGCGAACAACCAGTCCTCGCCGGTGTTCACATGATTGCGCGCCGCGCGCAGTGCGGGCAGGAATTCATCGCGCACGCCCGCCGCCGCCGGTCCGCGCCCGCCGGGTTTGACGAGCCGCTCCACGCGGGCCCGCTCGCTCTCACGCTTGGTCATCGTATCGCCGAGAAACGTAAATGTGCCGTCCGGCGTTCGCAGCAATGCCGCGCAATCGCCGAACCACATCAGGTGCAACCCATCGTCCTGCGGCGTCGCGAACACGGCCGAGGCATAGGCGATCTCGTAATTCTGGGCCGGGGGACGGCGGCGCAACGCCGCGTAACTTTTCTCGGCATCGGCGGCGGCCCCGCGCACGAAGTCGCGGATATTCCCCTCGCCCGCTTCGGCATGGGCGCGGAACCGCCGCGCGCCGAATTGCGCGAGCCATTGGGCATCGGATTTTCCCGGCATCAATTGCTCGCCGAGGCCCGTCGCGCCGTCGAACACAGCCGCCGCCACGGGCGAAAACGCATAAGCGTCTTCATTCGGTTTCGTGGCATCGCCGGGAAGGGTCAGACTTTCGATCAGTTCCAGACGCATGGTCAGCCGCGCGGTTTCTTGGCCGCGTGGGCGAGCCATTCGAGCAATTGCGGCCGGCCGGCCGCAAAATCGCCGGCCACCCAACGCTGCTCGATCTCGCGTAGGAGCACACCCACTTCCTGGCCTTCTTCAAAGCCAAGCGCCATCACATCATTGCCGTCCAGCGTGAAAATCGGTGCCGTCCAATCCTCCGCCAGCCGCAGCAAACGCCGCCAGGCCACGTCACCGGCATCGGCGCCCGCCGCGGCCCATTGCAGCAGCACGCAATCGCGGAAGCGCTCCGTGCCAAGACGATAAAGCAGCTTGCGTGCATCGGCTTCATCGAGCGAGGCGGCGATCCGGTCATCTTTTTCCGTAGCCTCGACGATCCGGCCGCGCAACGCATTGGAAAGCTTCAAGCGGCCCGCGAGCACGCGCGCCACAACACCACCATCGGGCAACAGCGCGGCGAGGCGCAATGGTGCATCGGGTGCAATCGCGTTGGCATTCTCGATCGCAATCAGCCGGGCCAGACGCTGCAATTGGGAATCGCCGGGCAATAGTTCCGCCAGAATCCCCGAATCCTGCATGGCGCGAAGCACCGCCATCGGGTCCTTCGCTTCCAGAAGCCGCAGCAACTCTTTTTGCACGCGTTCGCCGGACAACCGCTGGAGCCCGGACTTCCCGGCCGCCGACGCGGCAAGTGCCGCCTCATCGATCTCGCCCGTTCCATACCAGGCGTGAAAGCGGAACAGCCTCAGGATGCGCAAATAATCCTCGCGGATGCGCAGCCTCGGATCGCCCACGAAACGAACCCGGCGTGCCGCGAGATCCTGCAAGCCCCCGAAATAATCGGTGATCGTACCGTTCTCATCGGCGTAGAGCGCATTGATGGTGAAGTCGCGCCGCGCGGCGTCCTCGCGCCAGTCCGTGGCGAATGCGATCACCGCGTGCCGTCCGTCGGTTTCGACATCGCGCCTGAGCGTCGTGACTTCGAACGGCTTGCCATTGCACACCGCGGTCACTGTGCCATGCGCGATACCGGTCGGCACCGCACCCAATCCCGCACGCGTCAAACGGGCCATGACCTCATCGGGTGTCAGGGATGTTGCGATGTCGACATCGCCCACCGGCTCTCCGAGAAGCGCATTGCGCACCGCGCCCCCCACAAACCGCGCCTCGCCGCCGTCCGCATGAAGCGCGCGCATCACGCTCTGCGTAGCGGGCTCCGACATCCAGCGATTGCGATTGGGGTCGAGCCTCTTATTCGATTGATCATTCACTTGGCGGGACCTGGTTCGACGTAACCTGGAATCACACGGCCATTCTCGACATGGGGAGCGATATAGATGCCCCGTTCGCCCGCGCCTTCGGTGATGCCCCAGATGAGAAAGCTCGCCGCCACCAGCACAAGACCGGAGGCGAAAAGAACGGTCCATGGATGATCGTGCGCGGACACCGTTTCATCGCGCTTGGCAAGACGCCAATAAGCGGCGTAGAGCGCAAAGGGCAGCAGGAACAGAAGGACTTCGTAAAAAATCCGCCGGATCATCGTAACCCCAGCCTCTCCGACAGGTTCACGATCATCGCCGCCGTGGCGCCCCAGATGACATGGCTTGCATATTCGATGGCATAAAACTCACGCAAAACCCCGTCGCGCTCCACCGATTTCAACGCGTGGTTTTTCGGGTCCAGAATATAACCGAGCGGGGCTTCGAACGCTTCGGCCACTTCGCGCGGATTGATGATGAGCGAAAAATCGGGGCGCAAATATCCCACCACCGGCAAAATCGTGAAGCCGGTATTCAGCGTCTCATAAGAATCCAGAAATCCCACCACATCTACAACATCGGGGGATAGACCGATCTCCTCCTCCACTTCGCGCAGTGCCGTCTGGATCAGGGTCTCATCGTCGGTGTGATAACGCCCGCCGGGGAAACAGATTTGTCCGGCGTGGGAGGGCAAATCGTCGGTGCGCTTGGTGAACAATGCATAAGGCTCGGCGCGTTCCACGATCGGCAGCAATATGGCAGCCGGGCGGAATCTCGGACCTGACGGACGCAATTCCGGAGGGGTGCGGCGCAAGCTGTCGCGGATTCGTTCGCGCGAAAGAGACCCGGCGGCCAATTCGGTTCCCGTTTTCTGGCCAATCCCTCCATTCACCATGGCGGTGCACACTCCTTTCGGGCCTCACGCCTTTTTGTGGCGGCCGTTCCCGCAGCCGTTCTATGATGCTTGGCGCTCTCTCTTAGGCTGTTGCATGAGCGCCGCAAGGGTGCAACATGGGCGGGGAAGGCCGTCCAATTCCCGGGCTCCCATGCCCTGAATTAGAGAGCGTAAGGGGCGGCTCCAGTGGTGCCAGGAAGACTTGGAAACCGGAACGGATAAACTAGCGGAACCAATGGACATGAGCTCAACTGTTAGCGGCGCCGATACGCAATTCAAAGGTTTTGCCCCCGGCATGGAGAGTGCGGACGCCGAAGCCCTGGCCGACGAGTTGGGCGCACGTTTTTCGGCCGCCCGTGAGGCGATTTCGAGCTTTATTTTCGGTCAGAAATCGGTGGTGGATCAGGTCCTGATCACGCTGCTTGCCGGCGGCAATGGGTTGCTCATCGGCGTTCCGGGCCTGGCCAAGACGCGTCTGGTCGATACGCTAGGCACCGTTCTCGGCCTGGATAGCAAGCGCATCCAATTCACGCCGGACCTGATGCCGGGCGATATCGTGGGTTCCGAGGTGCTGGAAGAAGACGAGCACGGCCGCCGCACCTTTCGCTTTATTAAGGGGCCGGTGTTCTGCCAGCTCCTGATGGCGGACGAAATCAACCGCGCATCCCCGCGCACGCAATCGGCGCTGCTGCAGGCGATGCAGGAACGGCATGTAACGATCGCAGGCCAGCGTTACGATCTGCCGCGGCCGTTCCATGTGCTCGCGACACAAAATCCGCTGGAACAGGAAGGCACCTATCCTCTGCCCGAGGCTCAGCTTGACCGCTTTTTGTTACAGATCGACGTCGGCTATCCCGACCGCGAGGCGGAGCAGAGAATGCTGATGGCAACGACGGTTGGCGACGAACGGCCACCGCAACGGGTGATCGACGCGGAGACGCTGATGAAGGCACAGGCCCTGGTTCGCCGCCTGCCCGTGGGCGAGAAGGTCGTGCAGGCGATCCTTGGACTGGTGCGGTCCGGCCGGCCGGACGACGGCGCGAGCGAAACCGTGCGGAATTTCGTGGCCTGGGGTCCCTCTCCGCGCGCCAGCCAGGCTTTCATGCTGGCGATCCGCGCGCGCGCGTTGCTCGAAGGACGTTTCGCGCCTTCGATCGAGGATGTCGTCGCGCTTGCGCCTGCGATCCTGCGCCATCGCATGGCGCTGAATTTCTCGGCGCGCGCGGAAGGCGCGACCATCACGCAGGTGATCGAAGGTCTCTGCCAAGCCTACCTTTGATTTTCCCTCCCCGGAAAAGGAGGGATAGGATCGCAGAGCGATCCAAGGAGGGATCGATGTCCCTGCAGCATGGTACTCTGTCCCACATCCGATCCGCCCGCGCGGATCGATCTCCCGTTTTTTGGGGGAGGTAACGGATCGCGAAGCCTATGGCGAGCACGGCATATCAGCCTTTTGATACCCGACAGCCGGAACGCTGGGACCGTCCGCGCGAAGAGGCGGAGAATCTTGGTTCCGCGCTGCCGCCTCTGCTCGTCGAGGCCGAGCGGCTCACCTCCGGAATCTGGCTTGGCGTGCACGGGCGCCGCAAGGCCGGGATCGGGGAGACGTTCTGGCAGTTCCGCCGCTACCGCCACGAAGATCCTTCGACCGCGATCGATTGGCGCCAATCGGCCAAATCGCAGCATGTCTATGTTCGCGAGCGCGAATGGGAAGCGGCCGAAACCGTCTGGTTCTGGCGCGATGCCTCGGCCAGCATGCGCTATGCGTCGCTGAAGGCCGTGCCGGAAAAATGGGAACGCGCGACCGTGCTGTCTCTGGCGCTGGCATCGCTCTTGGTGCGTGGCGGGGAACGCATCGGGCTTCTGGGCACCGGCGCACCGCCCTCTTCGGGGCGAATCGCGCTTCGCCGCATGGCCCACCGGCTCTCACAGCCCGAGGAGGAAGAATCCGACCTGCCGCCGGAGCTGCACATCAAGCGCCAATGCGAGTGCGTATGGATTTCCGATTTTCTACAGCCTCTCGATTCCATCGAATCCGCGATGAAGGGTCTCGCCTACAGCGGTGCGCATGGCTATCTGGTTCAGATCATCGATCCGGCCGAGGAGGATTTTCCCTTCACCGGGCGCGCCCGCTTCGAAGCGCGCAGTGTCCGCGATACCCAGATTCTCGGCCGCGCGGAAACCGTCAGAGCCAATTACCGCCGGCGCTATGACGCCCATTCCGAAGCGGTGGGACAATTGGCCCGCAGGCTCGGCTGGAGTTTCCTGCGCCACCGCACCGACCATTCGCCCGCGACCGCATTGATCGCGCTTTACGGCGCCCTTGGCGGCGCCCGCGCGCAACGGGGGTTCTGAACCATGTTTGCTGGTCTCATTGCCGGCCTGACATTCGGAGCACCCTATCTGCTGTGGGCGCTTGCGACGCTGCCGGTCATCTATTGGCTGCTGCGGGTAACCCCGCCGGCCCCCAAGCGCATTGTGTTTCCGCCGCTGCGCCTGTTGCTCGGGCTGAAAGCGACCGAAGAGACGCCGTCGCGCACCCCGCTTTGGCTGCTCTTGATGCGGCTTCTGGCTGCGGCCATCGCCATTTTCGCGCTCGCCGAGCCGCTTTACGATCCGACACCGATTGCACGCGGGAACGGGCCGCTGGTCCTGGTCGTCGACAATGGCTGGCCTTCGGCCGCGCAATGGCAGACGCGCCAAGCCGCGATGAATCGGGCACTGACCGGGGCCACGCGCGATCGGCGGGCCGTCCTGATCGTAGCAACAGCCGAGAGGGCTCCGGTCATCACGCAATTCCTCGATCCCGGCAAGGCGCTCAAGACCGTCGAGGATATGGTGCCCCGCCCGTGGCTGCCGGACCGCGCCAAGACCCTCACGCAATTGCAGCAGATGAAATTCACCGGAACACCGCAGATCATGTGGTTTTCCGACGGGCTGGATCACGGCAATGCCCGCGCCTTCGCCAATGGCTTGGCCAAGCTCGGCCCGCTGGGCGTGTTCCAGGACGAAGCCGACAAGATGCCGCTGGCGATGAAGCCGCCGGACAACGCCAATACCGGCTTCGGGATCACGCTGACGCGGGTTCCTGCCGACAATCAGCGCGAGGGGCGCGTCGCCGCTCTCGATGCCCGCGGACAGGTGCTTGAGACCGCGCCCTACCATTTCGGATTGCGCGCGGGCGAGGCCAAAACGACCATCGCGCTGCCGCTTGAACTGCGCAACGATACGGTGCGGATCGCGGTCATGGCCAATGAATCGGCCGGCTCCGTGCAACTCGTGGATGCACGCTTTCGCCGCCGCCCTGTGGGCCTCGTCTCCGGCGGAGCCGCCGATACGGCACAACCCCTGCTCTCCGACGTCTATTACATCGAGCGCGCGCTCGCTCCTTATGCCGAACTCCACAAGGGCACCGTGGATCAGGTGCTGAATAGCGGCATCGCGGTGATTGCGATTTCCGATATAGGGCGGCTCTCCCAAGAGGAGCATGATCGCATCTCGAAATTCGTCGATGAGGGCGGCGTGCTCTTACGCTTTGGGGGACCCCGCCTTGCCGCCCAGAGCGACGATCTCGTGCCCGTGCGGCTGCGCGCCGGCGAACGGCTCATGGGCAGCTCCATGACGTGGGCTTCGCCGCAGCATCTGACACCTTTTGGTGACGAGAGTCCTTTTCGCGGCCTCGTCATCCCCAATGACGTAACTGTGTCCCGGCAGGTGCTCGCGGAGCCTTCGGTGGAGCTTGCCGATCACACCTGGGCGCGTTTGACCGACGGCACGCCTCTTGTCACGGGCACCGCCAAGGGGCGCGGCTGGATCGTGCTCTTTCATGTCGCGGCGAGCCCAGGTTGGTCCTCGCTGCCGATTTCGGGCCTTTATGTGGAGATGCTGCGCCGGATCGTAGAACTTTCCGAAGGCGTGCGCGGAGGTGCCGCGGCGGCCAAGACTGGGACCTTCCCACCGTTTCAGACGCTCAACGGTTTCGGCCATCTGGAAAAGCCCTATCCGGAAGCGACGCCTCTGCGCGCCTCGGAAATGGAGACGGCGACGGTAGGACCCTTGCATCCTCCGGGCCTTTACGGCGTTCAAGGCGCTCTGATCGCGCTGAATGCGTTCGGATCGCACTCGGTCCTCAAGCCGTTGGATGTCGGACGTTCGATCTTCTCCTATTCCGGGAGCGCCGCGCAGGAGCTGAAGTGGCCCATGCTTGAGCTTGCGCTCATTCTTCTGCTCATCGACGCGATGATCTCGCTGGCGTTGCGCGGCTATATCAGTTTGACGGGGCACCGTTACCGCAAGACCGCGGTTAGGGCCGCAACCGCCATTCTTCTCATGCTGGCTCCGGTCGCGCTCGTGCTGGCCCCCGGCCCTGCGTTCGCCGCACCCGCGCGCGCGCCCGCCACGGCCGAGGACAAGATTCTGGAATCCGCGCTCGATACGCGGCTTGCCTATGTGGTCACGGGCGATGCCGAAGTCGATGCGATGAGCAAGGCCGGCTTGTTCGGGCTCGGTCTGGAACTGCGCGCCCGCACGGCCTACGAACCGGCGGACCCGGTCGGCGTGGACGTCGAGAAGGACACGCTTTCCTTCTATCCCCTGC
Source organism: Micropepsaceae bacterium (assembly GCA_036499145.1). GTDB lineage: Bacteria > Pseudomonadota > Alphaproteobacteria > Micropepsales > Micropepsaceae > CAIYRG01. The sequence continues at coordinate 10,092 of DASYEG010000261.1, forward strand.
TCTACTGGCCCATGGCGCCCGGGGAAAAAGATCTTTCGCCGGTGGCGGTTGCCAAGATCGACCAATTCATGCGCGATGGCGGCACCATTCTTTTCGACACACGCGATTCGCCGATTGGGGGCCTCGGCACCACGCCGTCGCCCGGTGAGACCGTGCTGCGGCGGCTGCTGTCCAAGCTCGACATCCCGCCTCTGGAACCTGCGCCGCAGGATCATGTGCTGACGCGCACCTTTTACCTTCTGAAGGAATTCCCGGGCCGCTGGAGCGGTGGCCAAGTCTGGGTCGAAGCGCTGCCTCCGTCAGACCCTAAGAATCCACCGGCCAACCCGGTCGCGGCCCGCGGCGGCGACGGCGTTTCGCCGATCATCATGGGCGGCAATGATTGGGCCGCCGCGTGGGCCCGTGACGAAATGGGCAACCCGATCGCGGCCGTGGTGCCGGGGGGCGAGGCACAACGCGAGACCGCGATTCGCTTCGGGATCAACGTCGTGATCTATGCTATGACCGGCAACTACAAGACCGATCAGGTCCACGTCCCCGCTCTTCTGGAACGGCTGGGGAAATAGGAGCGCTATGTCGTCTTTCGGCATTGCTTTTGCGCCACATCTGCCTCTTTGGCTGCTGGCGGTGTTTGGCGGGATCGCATTGGCGATTCTGGCCTTCTCCGTCTATCGCCAGGCGCATGGCGCCTGGGCGCGGTTGCTTGCGTTCGCCGTCATCCTCTTGGCGCTCGCCAATCCCCTGATCGTGAAGGAGACCCGGGAGGGACTTTCCAACATCGTGGCGTTGGTCATCGACCGCTCGCAGAGCATGGAGATCGGCACCCGCAAAGCCGATTCCGAAAAAGCACTCGCCGCATTGCGCGAGAAGCTGAAGGCGATGAACGTCGAAGTGCGCGAAGCCGAGGTGCGTACGAATGCGGATGCGGGCGATGCCGGTGGCACGGCCCTGTTCTCGGCGCTGAACGGAGCCTTGTCCGATGCGCCTCCGGACCGGGTGGCCGGCGCCATCGTCATTACCGACGGTGAGGTGCACGATGCGCCCGATCCCAAGACGTTCCATCCCGGCGCACCCTTCCACGTCTTGCTGACCGGCTCGCCCAATGAGCGCGACCGCAAGCTGACGGTGGTTCGCGCGACGCGCTTCAATATCGTCGGCAAGGAAGCCGAAATCACCTTCCGCATCGACGATTTCGGCGGTTCGCAAGGCGCCAACGCCCAGCTTTCCATGCGCATCGACGGCCAGGATGCCGGCAAGAGCACTGTTCCCGTCGGCAAGGACACCACGATCAAGGTGGCGGTCGCCCATGGCGGCGAAAACGTCGTCGAACTCGAAGCCGCCCCCGGCCCGGCGGAGCAGACGCTGCAGAACAATCGCGCGGCGGTCATCATCAACGGCGTGCGCGACCGATTGCGGGTGCTGCTGGTTTCCGGTGAGCCCCATGCCGGCGAGCGGGTCTGGCGCAATCTCTTGAAGGCCGATCCCTCGGTCGACCTGGTGCATTTCACCATCCTGCGGCCGCCGGATAAGCAGGACGGGACGCCGATCAACGAGCTTGCGCTGATCCAATTCCCCACCAGGGAATTGTTCGCCGAGAAGCTCAACGAGTTCGATCTGGTGATCCTCGACCGCTACCAGAATCGCGACATCCTTCCGCTCGCCTATTTCGACAATCTCGCACGCTATGTCGAAAACGGCGGCGCCCTGCTGTTGTCGTCGGGACCGGAATTCGCTGACGAGTCCAGCATCTACCGCACCCCGCTGGCTGCCGTGCTTCCCGCGCAACCGACCGGAGAGGTCGTAAGCCAACCCTTTAAGCCACAAATCACCAAAGCAGGCTTTGCCCATCCGGTGACGCGCGATCTGCCTCAGAGCAATGAAGCACCTGAACTGTTTTCAGAGCCGGTCCCCGGCATCAAGAGCGAGGACGCAGCGCCTTCCTCCAATCAGACGGCCTCTACGGCTCCGGTACCGCCGGCGCCCGCGCGCGCGACAGCGCCTGCCGCGACACCAGGACCCGCCGCAGGCCCCGCCGCACAACCCGGTCAGCCCGATTGGGGCCGTTGGTTCCGGATCATTGCCGCGCAGAAGCTCTCCGGCAACACGATCATGTCGGGCCCCGGGGATCGGCCGCTGCTTGTGCTCGACCATGTGCAAAAGGGCCGCGTGGCACAGCTTCTGTCCGACCAGATCTGGCTCTGGGCGCGCGGCTATGAGAATGGTGGCCCCCAAGCCGAACTCCTGCGCCGGCTTGCCCATTGGCTGATGAAGGAGCCCGAACTCGAAGAGGAGCGCCTGACCGCGGAAGTCACGGGCGGGGAATTGCGTATCACCCGTCAGACCATGAGTGACAAGGCGGCGAGCGTGAATGTCACGACGCCAACGGGAAAGACCCAAACCGTGGCGCTCTCGCCGGCCAGTCCGGGTAAGTTCGCCGGCCGTGTGAAGGCCGACGAGCTGGGGCTCTACCGCATGAACGACGGCACGCTCAACGCGGTCGCGGCGGCTGGTCCCTTGAACCCGCGCGAGGTCGCCGACATGCGCGCCACCGACACGATCCTCAAACCCTACGCCGATGCGACCGGCGGCGGCGTGCAATGGCTCTCCGATGGCATTCCCGATCTGCGCGCCGTGGATCAGGGTTCGACCACGCGCGGGAACGGATGGTTCGGCATCGAACGTCGCGGCGCATATCGCGTGACCTCGGTGGACAGCGATCAGCTCATGCCGCCCTGGCTTGCGCTCCTCCTGGTGCTGACGGCGATCCTTTTCGCCTGGCGGCGCGAGTCGGTCTAACCGCTCGCGAGTCTGCTCGCGGGTTTCGCCGCCACACCGCTTTTCAGTGAGAGAACCACGATGGCGGTCATCGCCGGTGCCACAGCCAGCACCGCGATGGGGACAGCGTAGCCGCCGGTGGCGTTCTTGAGCACGCCCACGACATAGGGTCCGACGAAACCGCCCGCACCCGTGCCAAGCATGTTGATGAGGGCGATGCCGCCCGCGGCCGCCACACCGCTGAGATAGGTTTGCGGCAACGCCCAGAACGGACCTTGCAGCGACATCAGGCTCACCACCGCGATCGTCAAGGCGAGGAAGATCACGAGGTTGGACGCGGCGATGCTCGCGGCAATGAGGCTCGCCATCGCGACCAGCGCCGGAATCGCCACATGCCAGATGCGTTCGCCGGCGGAATCGCTGGAGCGCCCCCAGAGAAACATCGCGATCATGGTCGCGGCAAACGGCAAGGCCACCAGAAAGCTGGTGGCAAGATTAGAAAAGCCCATGGCCTGCACGATCTGCGGCAGCCACAACTGCACGCCATAATAGCTGATCGCGTAACCCAGATAGACCAGGCCGAGCGCCCAGACCCTGGGATCGAGGAACGCCGTCAACAGATTGCGATGCCGCACGGTTTCCTCGCTGGCAAGCCGTGCGGCGATGACGCGTTTTTCTTCCGCGTTCAGCCAGCGCGCTTCGGCCGGCCCGCTCGGCAGCCAGGCCAGGACCGCGAAGGCAATCGCGCAAGCCGGCATTCCTTCGATCAGGAACAGCCATTGCCAGCCATGCAGGCCGCCGAGTCCGTCCATGCCGAGGATGAGCCCGGAGACCGGACCGCCGACGATATTGGCGAAGGGAATCGCGAGCATGAAGTTCGCCACCAGCCGGGCCCGATAGGCCTTCGGGAACCAATAGGTCAGATAGAGCACCATGCCCGGAAAGAAACCCGCCTCCGCGATCCCGAGCAGGATTCGCACCGCGTAAAATCCCGTGGCATTGGTGATGAAGGCGGTGCACGCCGACACCGCGCCCCACACCAGAATGATCAGGAAAATCCAGCGCCGCGCGCCCACACGCTCGAGGATGAGATTGGCCGGAATCTGGAACAGCGAATAGCCGAGGAAAAAGATGCCGCCGCCGAAGCCGAACACCGCCGGCGAGAAGTTCAGATCGCCGTTCATGGTGAGGGCCGCGAAGCCGACATTCACCCGGTCGATGAAATTCACCAGATAGAGCACGAAGATGAACGGGATCAGCCGCCACGCGCATTTGGCGAAGACCGCATCGTCGTTCATCGAAAAGCCCCCGCCATTCGCGCAGCCCACGTCCTGGGAAGATACCACAGACACGGGGCCACGGATTTAGCATATCCATAAACCCGATGCCGGCTCACCCTTCGACAAGTTCAGGTGAGGAAAAAGAATCCTCATGCTCCTGAGCTTAAGAGGAAGCTGAGACCCACCGAATGGAAAGCGCGGCAGCGTTTTCCTTGACATGGGCTGGTGTGCCGGATTCGGGAATTGCGATAACGTTCCCGCTGCGCATGACAAAGGCCAGCGCAACCGCGGCTGGCGAGCAGCCATGCGTAGCGGCGATCTGCGTCAGCGTGCGGTCACCCAGCAGGGTGTGGGCGTCTTCGACGCCGCCGAGCGGAGAAGCCGCCATCACCGGCATA
>DASYEG010000262.1:0-8709 GCA_036499145.1 Micropepsaceae bacterium
TTTCAATTTCTTCAGCCACGGCACGCAGGACCTCTACCCGACGTTCCTGCAGCAGCGGTTTTCCCCGGCCACCGTCAGCATCATTGCGGTGATCTACAATATCGGCGCGATCCTCGGCAGCCTGAGCTTCGGCATGCTGTCAGAACGGATCGGCCGGCGGCGTGCCATCGTGCTGGCCTCGCTGATCTCCATTCCCGTCATCCCGCTATGGGTGTTCGCCGGCAGTCCGATGTGGCTGGCCGTGGGTTCCTTCCTGATGCAATTCATGGTGCAGAGCGCCTGGGGCATCGTGCCGGTCCATCTGAACGAGCTCTCGCCCCCTGAGGTGCGCGGCACGTTTCCCGGTTTCGTCTACCAGCTTGGCAATTTGCTCGCGTCCGTCAACGCGACGATTCAGTCGGGCTATGCGGATGCGCATAATCACGATTACTCGGTGATCCTGGCGATCGTGGCGGCGTGCGCGGCGGTCGCCATCGCGCTGCTGGTGGGCTTTGGGATCGAACGCAAGGGCGTCCATCTCGGCACCGGGGAGGAGGAATCTCCGCAACCCCTGATGAAGCTCACGCCTCAGGAACAGGAATAGGTTTGGGCTGCCGCCGGAAAGTAAGATCGCGTTTGATCCGCTGGAGCGCGAGATAAACGCCGGTTCCGGTGCCCGCGAGCCCGCCGAACAGCAGAAACAGCATCACCACGTCCCAAACCGGGCGCAGCCTGAGCCATTGGGCGAAATCCAGACGATGCAACCCGCTGAACAGCCAACGCTGGCCGCGGCTGTTGGCATCGACCTTGCGCACCAATTGTGCGGTCTCGGGATTCAGATAATAGCGCGTGTGATCGGAATCGTTCAGCACAACGCGATAGGCAGGAAGCGGCGCGCGATCTTCGCGTTCGCCAATCGAGAAGTTGAAATAATACGCTTCCTCCTCTGCGATGGCGCCTTGCGATTCGATGCTGCTGCCCTGGGCCAGGCGTTGCGCGGCGGCGTGAAGATCGGACATCTCGACCGGCGCAGGACGGCCCTGCGCGTCGAGCCGCGTGACGGAACCATCGCGCCTGGAGGCCAGCCAGAAAAGCCTACCGCCAAACGGCGCGCTCGCAATGCGCACCGCGTCGGGCGGCGGGTTCGCCTTCAACGCTTCGATGGAGGCGCGGATTACGCCCCACGACGGCAGTTCACCGGCGAGGCGCGTGCGTTCATCGCCGCCCCTTCCTTCCAGGAAGCCCCATGGATTCATCGAGAACGTGCCGCTCACCACCCAGGTCAGCGTCACGATGCCGAACACCAGCCCGACGATATGGTGCCAATAGAACCAGCCGCGATAGGGCGACAATCGCCCGCTCCTGCCGCGCTTGAATTGCGCGATGCCGAGATAAAGCCCGAGCACAGTGAGGAACCCGCCGAGAATCGAGGTCCAGATCACGATCTGCGCCCAAAGCGGTCCGTTCTTGCGCAGCTCCGTGAAATAGAGCCAGTGCGGCACGGCGCCGAACCAATTCCAGAAACGCTGGGCCGCATGGGTCCACAGCACAATTTCTCCGGTGGTGCTCGACACATAAATCTGGGTGCCGGCGGGATCGGCGAAGGTGAAACGATAGAGCGGGCGGTTGCCATCTCCGCCGTCCCCGACGGTCCATTGATCGCGCTCGATCAATTCCATCGCCACCGGTTCCGCCGCCTGACCGATGATCCGGGGGGCTGCTTGCGCCACCACGGCCCGCGCTTTGGCGTCATCGATATCGAGCGACGGTCCCGAAGAAGCAAGGCTCGACAGGCGCGGCGGCCGGCCTTCGGGCCTGACGAAAAGCACGGGCTCGCCCGCCATGCTCTCAATCTGCACGGCGCGAATGGGCTCATCGCCGGCAATGTTCTGAGCGTCCAGCGAACAGCAGGCCGCCCAAGCGATCGGCCCGAGCGGGACCAGGCGATCTTTCCCGGTCAGACCCGGATAGGGCACGTACATCATGACGATGCCCGACGCGAACCAGACCAGCATCAAGAGGCCAACCGCCACGCCGAGATAGCGATGAACGATAACCGTTGCGCGCCAGAGAACCCGTGCCATGTCCAGCCTTTATGCGGGCCGCGTCAGTATAGGAGAGTCAACGCCTTCGGGCGAGCGGCATGGGCCGCCCGCCCCCACGCACATCAGAAGAAATTATAGGTGTAACGCAGCGACAAGGTCCGCGGCAGGCCCAGATCGGACACGAGATAGGACGCGCCACCGACATCTTCGAACCCGCGCGTCAGATGCGTCGCATATTTCTTATCGAAGGCATTCTGCAAATTCAGATCGAGGCGATGGTGGCGATCCATGTCCAGAAATACCCGCCCGCCGATGTCGAACACCGCGACGTCGCCATATTTCTCACGGATGCCGCCGAGAGTTTCGAACGTGTCGCCAAAATAATTGACCGACGCGAAGAGGCCGAACGGCAGGTTCATGGGATGATAATCGAGTGTTCCTTTGACCAGATCTTCCGGAACGCGCCGGATTTGCAGATGGGTTGAATCCTTCGCGTCGCTGTGGGTGTAGCTGAAGGTGCCGGAAAATTCGGACGTTAGAGCCGCGTCGAGAATAAGTTCGCCGCCGCGCACGCGCACCGTGCCAGGGGTGTTGCCGAAGACATCCTGATTGGTCGCCGCATCGAAGTCCTGAATGCCGATGAGATTTTTGACATCGCGGGCAAAACCCACGATCTCCCAGTGAAACATGTTCATGCCGAAATTGCCGCCAACCGATGCGTTCACATTGGTGCTTTGTTCGGGCTTGGTATCCGGATTGCCGCGCTCGTCATTGGGATCGTTGGCGAACAATTCCTCGGCGGTGGGCAGGCGAAAGGCCGTTCCCACCGTTCCCTTGACGAAGAGTTCGGGCGTGACATCCCAACGGCCGGTGACGTTCCACACCGTCGCGCTACGCCCCACACTCGGATCGTTGTAGCGGAAGCCCGCGGCCAGCCGGACATTGGAAAGGAAAACCGGCGTCGACGCGACTTCGCCGAAGATGGCATGAACATGTTCCGTCTGTTTCCCGATCACCAGGACGACGTCGTTTCCGGAATAGTTCTGGTAGTCGTAACCCAGATAGGTGTCGAGTTCTGGTGTCGGCGTGAACTTCACGAGCGCGTTCGCGCCGTAATCGGTGAAGCCCCAAAAATCATGATTGTCCACGACCGTGACACCGCCGGTGAGCGCGCCGGTCACGGGATCGATGTCGTTGTCGAACTGGGTGTAATGCGCGTACCACCAATGGTAATAGCCCTTGAGGAAGAACTGCAGCTTATCGCTCATCGTATAATCGAACTTGGCGCTCAGCACGTCTTCATTGCGTTCGTTGAAGGCTTGCAGTTGGCCTTGCGTGGAGGCGTCGTCGAGCTTCGCGTCGGTGTGCTGCTCCGAAAGGGTAAAACGCATGTCGGGCGAGAAGTCATAGGCATATTTGCCTCCGAAGGTCAGCACGTCATAGGCGCGTCTGCGGTCGGTCTGGCTCGGCTGATAGTCTTGATCCCGGAACGGCTGGAAGCCTTCGGATTTGTCCTCCGAGCCGTAGACCACGATGTGATGGCCGCCCGACAGCGTGTCGCGAAAATAGCCGTCTACGTGACGGCCATTGTTGGTGTCGCCGCCGATATTCAGGCGGCCGTCCGGTCTATCGGAGAAATCCTTGGTCACAATATTGATGGCGCCTGCGATTCCTTGCGTGCCGTAGAACAGCGCCTGCGGGCCTTCCAGCACCTCGATGCGCTCGATCATGGTGGCGGGCAGCGTGTCGAGCGGCGTGGTGCCACCATAGAGCCGGTTGTTGATGCGCACCCCGTCTACCGTCCACAGCACATCCTGGGTGCGCGAACCCTGGAACGAGACGTCGACATAATCGAACGGTCCGTTCTTGGGGGCGATGAAAAGACCCGGAACCAACGTCTGGAGCGACTGCGCCACGTCGAGATAACCGCCGTTCTGGATTTCGCCCGCACTGACCGTATTGACGCGCGTCCCCAATTCGGCAAGACGCGCGGGCAAATCCTCTTCCAGGCGGCCGGTAATCATCACCTGTTCCGGAACGCCGGCGGCCGCGAGTGTTTGCGCGTATGCCGCGCCGGACAACGTCAAGTAACTTGTGCTCGCGAGCGCCAAGGCGCGCGCAAGGCGGATTTTTGAACGCAAGAACTCCTCCCCCAGCTATGACCATGCGTCCGAGAACACGGCTCGCACGTGTCTTCCGTGCTCAATACGGGGAAGAAGGGGCGTTCCCTCACGCGCATCACATTTTTTGTCGCGTGTGGTTTTGTTGAATTTTTTGCTGAGGGAAACCGCGCCCGTCTGCGTAAAGGCGCTTAAGGGCGCTTCTGCAATTTTGCGGCGAGGCGAACCGCCTCGATGATTTCCGGATAGGCCGCGCAGCGGCAGAGATTACCCGACAGATAGTGCCGGATCTCATCCTCGCTGGGATCGGGATTGCGCGCCAGGAGCTGATGGGTCATCAGCACGAAGCCCGGGGTGCAAAACCCGCACTGGAATGCGCCGGTCTCGATGAAGGCCTGCTGCACCGGCGAAAGAACACCGCTCGCATCCAGATGCTCCACTGTGGTGATGTTTTTGCCGTCGGCCATGACCGCCAGATAGAGACAGCCCGACACCGCAACATCATCGACCAGCACCGTGCAGCAGCCGCAGAGGCCCTGGCCACAGCTCTCGCGCGCGCCGAACAGCCCAAGCTCGTGCAACAGCTCGACCAGATTGCGATGGGGTGCCACGGCGGCGGTGACGGGCCGCCCGTTCAGCGTGAAGCGCAGATTATGGGTTTGGCTCATTCGTCCACCGCCAGGGGGCGGCCTTCGACCGCGCGGAGCGCGCGCAACAACGCCTCCGGCTTGATCGGCAACTCGGTCAGGCGGATGCCAACCGCGTCATGGATGGCATTGGCGATGGCCGGCGACACGCCGAAGGTGGCCGATTCGCCGATACCCTTCGCACCGAAGGGGCCGTTTTCCTGGACCGCGGCTACCACACCGGATTCCATCGGCGGCACGTCGCGAAAGCCCGGGATTTTATAATCGGCAAAGGATGGATTGGTCACCTGCCCGCCGTCGAACACCATGTCCTCATACAGGGTGAAGCCCAATTGCATGATGGCCCCGCCCGAAATCTGCGTGCGGCAGATCTTCGGGTTGATGGGCCTGCCGGCATCCGCGACGTTGATCATCTTGGTCACGCGCACATGGCCGGTTTCGGTATCGACCTCGACCTCCACGCCTGTGCCGCCGACCATCCAGAACGGCGTCACATTGTCGGATTGGCCGGTCTTCGGATCAGGCGAGGTGTAACGCGGCACATAGGTTCCGGTGCCGATCACATTGCCGGCCTGCATGCCGTAGCGTTTGCGGAAAATCTCCTTCACATCGTAATTGGTGCCGGAGGGAAGACCGACTTCAGCCGCCAGTGCGGTGAGTTTCGCGCGCGCGTCTTCGGCGGCGAGCTTGACCGCATTGCCCATGTGGAAGGTGGAGCGCGACCCGAGCGTGCCCATGTCATAGGGCGCGGCATCGGTATCGCCATGCACGACCTTGACGCTTTCGGCCGTCATGTTCAGCACCTCGGCCACGAGCTGCGCCATGGCCGTGTCCGAGCCCTGCCCCATGTCGATGGTATTGGTGAAGAGCACCACGCTGCCATCGGCGCTGACATTGACGATAGCCCCGGAGGTGGTGGGCGAGATGGACGCCTTCAACCCGATGGCGATACCGCGGCCGCGTTTGACCGTGCCCGTGCCGCGGTCAAAATCCGCGCTCCAATTCATCTCCTCGGCGAGCCGGTCGAGCACCAGATCGATGGCCGCGTCCTTCATGATCGTGCCGGTGGCGTGCGGGCGGCCGTCGCGCAAGATGTTCTTGCGGCGAAATTCGATTGTGTCGAGCCCAAGCTCGCGCGCGATCATGTCGGTGTGGCTCTCATAGGCCCACACCAATTGCGGCACGCCGAAACCGCGCAGCGCGCCGGCCGGCGGTCGGTTGGTGTAGACCTCGGTGGAATCGATCCGCACATGTTCGATGTCGTAGGGACCTGCCGCCGTGAAGCCGGTTTTCTGCGCCACACGCGGCCCGATATCGGCATAGGCCCCGCCGTTCCACCACACATCGCAGGCACGCGCGATCACGCGCCCGTCCTTGGTGACGCCGCTTTTGATGCGGAAGGTCACGGCGTGCTTGCTGATGGTGTAGAATTGTTCTTCCATGGTGAGCGCGATCTTCACCGGGTGGCGCACGATGAGCGCGAGTGCCGCGGCCAGCGCCTCCATCTTCACATAGACCTTGGCGCCAAAGCCGCCGCCCAGGAACGGCACCCGCACGCTCACGCGGTTTTCCGGCCAGCCCAGCAGCCGCGCGACCTCAGAGCGGACGAATGAGGGGGTCTGCGTTCCGGTGTGGATGATGAGCGAATCATTTCCCGGTATGGCCAGCGAAGCGTGCGATTCCAGCGGCACATGCAGAACCTGCCCGGTGCGGAATGTGTGCTCGAACACATGATCGGACGCGGCAAAGCCTGCTTCCACATCGCCGCGCCGCAATTGATAATCGAGCGTGATGTTGGTGTGCTTGCGGCCGGCAAGGTGTTTGAGATCGGCGAAGGTTCCTGCCGGCTTCAGCTCCTCATGCACGATGGCCGCCGACGTCGTGGCCTCGACCTCATCGAACACCGGCTCCAATTCCTCATATTCGGCGGCGATCATCTGAACCGCCTGTGCGGCGATATGGGGATCGGCAGACAGGACCACCGCCACCGGTTCGCCGATGAAGTGCACCTTTTCGAGTGCCAGAATCGGCTGATCGTGGAAGGCCGGCCCGAAATAGGGCTGAGGAATTATCTTCTTGATGTCTTCGCCGGTGATGACGGCATACACGCCGTCCATTTCGGCCGCCGCGACGGTGTCAATGCTGATAATCCGTCCATGAGCCACCGTGCTGCGGAAGATCTTCGCGTGCAGCATGCCGGGCACGCGCATATTGTGGACATAGTCCGCGCGGCCCGTGACCTTCGAGCGGGCTTCCAGGCGCGCCATGCTGCGTCCCATCTGATTCATGCGAGCGCCTCGCGGATCGCGCGCGCCAGATAGACCCGGAGCAATTCCTTCTTGTAGGACGCCGAACCATGCGCGTCGGAGACAAATCTTGCTTCGGCGGCGGCGCATTCGCCGGCGCGGGCAATCGTCGTCTTGTCGGACACGGCGTTGCTCAGCAGCTTTTCGGTCGCGGCGAGACGAGTCAATCTTTCGGCGGCGGCGCCAATCACGATCCGCGCCCGCGCGAGCGTTCCGGCATCGGCCATTTCAAGCTTCACGCCGATGTTGAGCGCCGGCCAATCGTCGGCCGAGCGCGACGTCACTTTGACATAAGCGCATCTGGCGCCGTTCAACGGCGGGAGAATCGCCTCGGCGATCAACTCGTTGTTCTTGATGACCGTTTGATAATAACCCAAATAAAGATCTTCAACCGCGATTTCGCGCGTCGCCTCCGGTCCGATCAGCGAAACCCGCCCCCCCAGCATCGCGAGAAGCGGCGGCAGATCCATGTGGGGATCGCCATGGCCGAGCGCCCCACCCACGCGCGCAACATTCCGTACACGGATATTAGACAAGGTGCGGAGCGCACCTTTGATCACCGGAAAATGCGCGGCCGCTTCGTGCGAGTTCTCTAATTGCGCCAACGATACCATGGAGCCGATGCGCAAGCTCCCGTCGCCGTTCAAGCGAAGCATGGCGTAATCGGAGTCGATTCTGGCAAGACTCACGAGCCGCGACGGCACGAAAAAGCCCGTCTTCATCATCAGCATCAGGGCCGTACCGCCGGCGATCGGGCGGACCGCGGGATCTTCCGGATCGAGCAGCGAAACCGCCTCCTTCAGGCTTTCCGGTTCCACCCAGTCGAACGGGATCACCGCATCGGCCCGATCTGGATGACGACTAAGCTATCGGCCTTCCTGCGCGCGCCAAAAATCATGAACGGCCTCAATCCGTCTTTCGCTTGCCCAGACCCAATTCCGCCCAACGCGCCGTGACCGCGTCCACGTCGGCCTCAGCCGGCCACACGGTCGGTGGAAACCGCATGCCGCCGAAATCGGGGTCGGGATCGTAATCGAGGTTGATGGTCGCATCGATCAACACGCGATTCCATTTGCCGCTGCCGAACAGCGCGATGTTGCGGTCGCGTTTGCGCGTGGAAGGATCGAGCCCTGCGCCGAATGTCGAAGGCATGATGACGATGTCGTTCTCGCCTGCGTTCACGCGATAGGCGATGGCCCAATCGACCGCCGCGTAATCATGGATGTCGATGTCGTCGTCCACCACGGTGACATGCTTGTAGCGGACGTGGGAGGCCGAGCTTCCCCAGATCGCATTGGCTACCTGCTTGGCCTGGTTGCGATAGGTCTGCTTGATCTGGACGTTGAGATTCATCGTGCCATGCACCGGCGGACCCCAGACATCGGTGACGCCGGGAATGCCGGCGCGGTCGAGCACGTTCCAGGCAATCGCCGAGCGCATGATCGAGCTGCAGATGGCGTTTTCCGAATAGCTCTTCGGCAGCGCGCCTTCGACCGTGCCGCGCAGGATGGGATCGTTGCGGTGGGTGATCGCCGTCACCCGGATGGTGGGACGCGGAAGCCGCTCGCCGGCAATATAGCCGGTGAATTCGGCGAACGGTCCTTCGGGCATA
>DASYEG010000263.1:0-3298 GCA_036499145.1 Micropepsaceae bacterium
GCGTGACCGCATCGCCGATCACCATGCGATCCATGACCCGGCGCATCCAGCCGCAACCCTCACGGCAGGGCGTGCATTGGCCGCAGGATTCATGCTGATAGAACGCGGCCAAACGCGCGATGGCCTTCACCACATCGGTCGATTTGTCCATCACGATGACGGCCGCCGTGCCGAGACCCGATTGCACTTCCTTCAGGGCATCGAAATCCATCAGCACGGTGTCGCAGATCGATTTCGGAATCAGCGGCACCGAGGCGCCGCCGGGAATGACCGCCAGAAGATTGTCCCAGCCGCCGCGCACGCCGCCGGCATGTTTGTCGATCAGCTCGCGCATCGGGATGCCCATGGCCTCTTCGACATTGCAGGGCTTGTTCACGTGACCCGAAATGCAGAACACCTTGGTTCCGGAATTGTTTGGCCGCCCGATGGATGTGAACCATTCCGGACCACGGCGTAAAATCTCCGGCGCCACCGCGATTGATTCCACATTGTTGACCGTGGTGGGACAACCATAGAGCCCGACATTGGCGGGAAAAGGCGGCTTAAGCCGCGGCATTCCCTTTTTGCCTTCGAGGGATTCCAAGAGCGCGGTTTCCTCACCGCAAATATACGCGCCGGCGCCATGATGCAGATAGAGATCGAAATCCCAGCCATGGATGTTGTTCTTGCCGATCAGCTTTGCCTCATAGGCCTGATCGATGGCGGCCTGAAAAACTTCGCGCTCACGAAGGAACTCGCCGCGGATATAGATGTAGCAAACATGGGCGCGCATCGCGAAAGACGCGATCAGGCACCCCTCGATCAGGGAATGCGGATCGTGACGCATGATGTCGCGGTCCTTGCAGGTGCCGGGTTCGGACTCATCGGCATTCACCACAAGATAATGCGGCCGTTCCTTGACCTCCTTCGGCATGAAGGACCATTTTAGCCCGGTCGGGAAGCCTGCGCCGCCACGTCCGCGCAAGCCCGATTTCTTCATCAGATCGACGATGCCTTCGGGACCTTTTTCCAGGATCGCCTTGGTGCCGTCCCACCAGCCGCGCTTCCTCGCGGCCTGAAGACCCCAATCGTGGAAACCATAGAGGTTCGTGAAGATGCGGTCTTTGTCGGCGAGCATCAGGACTGCACCTCATTGAACGTCGTCGCACCGCCTTCGGGCTCCGACGAGCGGCGGCCGTTCTGCGGTCCGACCTTCGGCTGCTCGCCCCGGCGGATCGTTTCCAGGATCGCCTCCATCTTGGGACCGTCAAGATCCTCGAATGGATCCTTGTCGATCAGGATCATCGGCGCGTTGACGCAGGCGCCCAGGCATTCCATCTCGACCCAGGAGAACGTCCCGTCCGGGGAGATCGCGCCCTGATGCGGATGGATGTGTTTCTTGCAGGCGGCGACCACATCGTCCGAGCCGCGCAGCCAGCAGGGCGTCGTGGTGCAGACCTGCACCAGATGCACGCCGACGGGATTGAGATTGAACATCGTGTAGAAGGTAGCGACTTCGAGCACGCGCACGGGGGCCATGCCCAGTATCCGCGCCACCTCCTCGATCATCGGCTTGGTGACCCAGCCTTCCTGTTCCTGACCGCGCCACAGGATCGGGATGACCGCACTCGCCTGACGGCCGGGCGGATATTTCTTCATCTGCTCGGCACACCAGGCCGCGTTCTCCGCGCTGAACGCGAAGCTTTCGGGCTGATGCTCGGCAAGACGTCTCAGCATTCTCTTTACCTATTTCGCGAAGTCGACACGCGCAATCTTGCCGTCCTTGACGGTGTAGATCGCGATGATCTCAAACTGTTCCTTGCCGGGGCCTCGGCTGACGTCTTCATGGTCGATGACCGTATTGCCCAGCGCGATGCGATTGACCAACCTCGCTCTGTTCTCCGGGAATGTCGCAAATGCCTTGGCATAACGCGCGCGCAGCGCATCGCGTCCTGTTTCCGTGACCGCACCGTTCAGCCCGGCAACAATGACATCGGGCGCATAGCAGCCAGCATAGGCATCGAGGTCCTGCGCGTTGTAGGCGTCCAATTGGCGCTGCACAAGCAAAGCCGCGTCGCTCAACGGTCGATCTCCCCGAACACAATATCGAGCGAGCCGAGCACGGCGGAGACATCGGCCAGCATGTGGCCCTTGCACATGAAATCCATCGCCTGCAGATGCGGAAAAGACGGCGCCCGTATCTTGCAGCGATAGGCACGATTGCTTCCATCCGAGACGAGATAGACGCCGAACTCGCCCTTGGGCGCTTCGACCGCGGCATAGACCTCGCCCGCCGGCACGTGGAATCCTTCGGTATACAGCTTGAAATGATGGATCAGCGCTTCCATCGAGCGCTTCATCTCGCCGCGCTTGGGCGGCACCACCTTGCCGTCCTGAACCGTCACCGGCCCCTTCGGCATTTTCTCGATGCACTGGATCATGATCTTATTAGCCTCGCGCATCTCTTCCATGCGCATCAGGTAACGATCGTAATTGTCGCCGTTCTTGCCAATGGGGATTTTGAAAGCCAGATCGGAATAGCACTCATAGGGCTGGGCGCGGCGCAAATCCCAGGCCAGGCCCGTGGAGCGCAGCATCACACCCGACATGCCCCAGGCGAGCGCATCGTTCCGCGAGATGATTCCGATATCCACATTGCGCTGCTTGAAGATGCGGTTTTCGGTCAGCAGGACCTCGATATCGTCCAGGACTTTGGGGAAGTGCCGGCAAAACTCGTGGATGTCCGCCAAAAGCTGTTCCGGCAAATCCTGATGCACCCCGCCGATGCGGAAATAATTGGCATGCATGCGCGAGCCCGAGGCGCGCTCATAGAATACCATCAGCTTCTCGCGTTCCTCGAAGCCCCAGAGCGGGGGCGTCAGCGCGCCGACATCCATGGCCTGCGTCGTCACCTGCAAGAGATGGTTGAGCAGCCGGCCGATCTCGCAATAGAGCACCCGGATGTATTGCGCGCGCGGCGGCACGGCGATGCCGAGCAGCTTTTCTCCGGCGAGCGCGAAGCCATGCTCCTGATTCATCGGCGCCACATAATCCAGCCGGTCGAAATAGGGGACCGCCTGCATATAGGTTTTATGCTCGATCAGCTTTTCGGTGCCCCGATGCAGCAATCCGATATGGGGGTCGACGCGCGTGACGATTTCGCCGTCCAGTTCCAGCACCAGACGCAGCACGCCGTGAGCCGCGGGATGCTGCGGCCCGAAATTGATGCTGAAGGTGCGGGCGTCGGCTTCGGCCGTCACATCGTTCATTTCCTGGGCGTGTCCTTACCCTTATCCTCGTGCCACGCCTGGATGTAGGG
>DASYEG010000264.1:0-3710 GCA_036499145.1 Micropepsaceae bacterium
CGGGTCATGCCGACGCGGTGCTGACAGCCGCGAAGGCATTGTAATCAAGACAAATCTGGTAGACGGCGAAATTAGCCTCCTATGAAATGCCAAGCTTCCGCCTAAAAGCTTGATCTCGTGCGGTTAAGCGAGTGAAATAACCTGAGGCAGCCCGCAAGGGCATCGAGGGAAGGGTCATAATGGATTTGCTCCGGCAGCGCGCCTGGAGGCGCATAAGCCATACGTTTCCGGAACGGCAGATCTATATCCGCAGCGATGGGCGGGTGCAGTTCCTCACCTTCAGTTCGCAGATGCAGGCCATTCTCGCATGCATCTGCGTGATGTTTCTCAGTTGGGTTGCATTCACATCCGTTAACGTCCTCTTCAAAGACCGTATTCTCGTGGCGAAGGAACGCCATTTCCAGCAAATGCAGGCATCCTATGAAAGCCGTATTGCCGACTTGCAGCTTTCCTATGACGAGTTGAACAGTTCGCTGGTTGTTGCTCAGGATCGCTTCCAGGCCATCGCGGATTCTTTTGAAGCTAAGCAGCAGACGCTTGCCGCGATCATCGAGCACAAGAAGGAACTGCAGGCTTCACTTGGTATCGGGACACCCTTGTCGAAGGCCGCAGCGCTGGACGTGAAACCCACGCAGTCGCCTTCCATTGCCAGTGGCGTTGGCGGGGTATTCGACCCGGGTCGCCCGAACTTATCCGTCATCGCGCCTCCGCCTTCCATTCTTGACGCAGGCTTGCAGCAGAATTCCATCGCTTCAAAGCCGATTGACAGGTCCGCAACAGCAATTGTTTCGCACGCACCGGAGCGAGCGACATTCTTTCGAGGTGCAGTTCTCAAGCTTGGCGCACTGTTCCATCGCAAGATCTCCGCAAATGATTCCAACCATCCGGTCATCAAGCAGGCCGATGCCCAGAGCGCGCGCATCGTAAGACTCGGATTGGGGGAATCAACGCTCCTCGCGGAAGCCACACAGGATGTAAACAAAGAGGTGTCGCGCCTGTCGCGCGCACTGAGCATCACCGGCATCAACACCAAAACGCTCACCAGTCGTGTATCGGCTGCGGGAGGCGGCACGGAAAGCCCAATTCCGTTTGAACTCTCCACCGATGTCACGGACGATGCTTTCGGTGCGGGCATAGCCGATGCGGCGACCGCAATGGGAAAGCTGCATGACGTGGTCAACGCGCTTAGTGCCGTACCGCTCATCGCCCCCACCGAGTTGGGCAGCGTAAGCAGCAGCTTTGGCGCGCGCGTCGATCCCTTCAACGAACAGCTTGCCTTTCATTCCGGGATCGATTTTTCCGGACCGAAAGGATCGGACGTCCATGCCACAGCGCCGGGCATCGTCGTGTTCGCTGGCCCAAAAGGCGATTACGGCAACACCGTGGAAGTGGATCATGGTTACGGCATCCGCACACGTTATGGGCATTTGTCGAAAATTCTGGCGCAGGTTGGAAACCCCGTTGATAGGGGCGCCGTCGTTGGCCGACTCGGATCGACGGGGCGCAGTACGGGTCCGCACGTTCACTATGAAGTATGGTACGATGATGCGGTAAGAGATCCGGGTCGATTCATCAAGGCAGGTCGCGATGTTCTCAAAGAGTAAAGAAACCGAACCCGTAGCCGTCGTTCCGCCACCCGCGCCACCGCCGGTCAAGCGTGCAACAACAACACGCAATGGCGGGGTCCCCTCCATCATCAGCGCCGAGTTGATCGTGCGCGGAACGCTGATCTCGGCAGGCGACGTGCAAGTGGACGGCAAAGTGGATGGCGATATCCGCGCCGCCGGTCTTGTGATCGGCGACAAGGCGACTATCACCGGCGACATCTACGCCGACGAGGCGACAGTCCGCGGCCGCGTCGAAGGCAGCATCAGAGCGCGCAAGGTACAGCTGTGCGCCACCTGCCACGTCGAGGGCAATATTCTGCACGAAGCGCTTTCGGTCGAATCCGGCGCCTTCTTCGAAGGCAATTGCCGGCATTCGGATAATCCGCTGGCCGACGCTCCCGACGCCGCAAGCGTTACGGAACGCAAATCGGCCACGGCATCCTCGCCGAGCCGTCCCCCACAGCCCGCGCCTGCGGCGGCTCCTGCTAGCACTCCTGCGGAGTAGCCTCGACGGGTTACATCCAGGGACAATTGGTCTAGAACCCGGAGCATGCCCAACACGCTTGCATCCGCCAATGTCGTTGCGCTGCTTGCCTCGCTGTTTGCGCAGGCCGACGCGAAGGACCCGCTTGCGCTCGCGACCATCCAAAAGGAGGCCGACGCGCGTTTTGGCGGACAGCGCTACCACCCCGCGCTTGCGCCGCTGTTCGATTCCGCGTTCCTTCCGGTCCCGCCGGAGGTGGGGCAGTTTCTCTATGTGCTGACGCGGGCGAATCGCCCCCGCACCATCGTCGAGATCGGCACGTCCCACGGCCTTTCCGCGATCCACTTTGCCGCAGCCCTTCAGGACAATGGCGAGGGCCGCCTGATCACCGCCGAACTCTCCGCCGCCAAGGTGAAGGCCGCCCGCGCCAATCTCGAAATCCTCGGGCTCGGCCGCTGGGTGGAGATCCGGGAGGGCGACGCCTTCGAAACGCTTAAAACGCTGGATGCGTCCATCGACATGCTGTTCCTCGACGGCTGGAAGGATTTCTATCTGCCGCTGCTGAAGCTGCTCGAACCCCGCCTCCGTCCCGGCACGCTCGTCATCGGGGA
This sequence comes from Micropepsaceae bacterium, assembly GCA_036499145.1. Taxonomy (GTDB): domain Bacteria; phylum Pseudomonadota; class Alphaproteobacteria; order Micropepsales; family Micropepsaceae; genus CAIYRG01. The sequence continues at coordinate 2,703 of DASYEG010000264.1, forward strand.
TGACACCAAGCTCTTCCCCGAACGGCTGGCGGACTATCTCGCTTATGTGCGCGATCCGGCGCGCTATCAATCGGCCGATCTTCCCATCGGCGACGGCGTGGAATTGTCCGTCCGGATTTAGTCCACATCCGTCACGTCGCCGGCCGGCTCGCCGCCCACCTTCTGCGCCAATGACGCCGCCATGAACGGATCGAGCGCGCCGTCCAGCACATCCTGCGGCGCATGGGACTGCATACCGGTGCGCAGATCCTTCACCAGCTGATAGGGCTGTAGCACATAGGAGCGGATCTGGTGGCCCCAGCCGATGTCCGACTTGGCGTCGTTCTCGGCCTGTGCGGCTTCCGCGCGCTTGCGCATCTCGGCTTCATAGATGCGCGCGCGCAGCATGTTCCAGGCCGCCGCGCGGTTCTTGTGCTGCGAGCGGTCGCTCTGGCATTGCACCACGATGTTGGTGGGCAGATGGGTGATGCGCACGGCACTTTCGGTCTTGTTGACGTGCTGTCCGCCCGCCCCGCTCGCGCGATAGACGTCGATGCGCACATCCTTGTCGGGAATGTCGATCTCGATCCTGTCGTCGATCACCGGAAAGGCGCCGACCGAGGCAAAGCTCGTATGCCGCCGCGCATTGGAATCGAACGGCGAGATACGCACCAGACGATGCACGCCGGTCTCGGTCTTCAGCCAGCCATAGGCGTTCTCGCCCTTGATCTGAATGGTCGCCGATTTGATGCCGGCCTCTTCGCCCTCGCTCTCCTCCATATATTCGATCTTGTAGCCGCGCTTGTCGGCCCAGCGCGTGTACATGCGCAAGAGCATCGAGGCCCAGTCCTGCGATTCGGTGCCGCCCGCGCCCGCATGAACTTCGAGATAAGCGTCGTTCGCATCGGCCTCGCCCGACAGCATGGATTCCAGCTTCATCACCTCGGCGCGGGCGCGCAGACCGCCAAGCGCATTTTCGGCATCGGCGATCATGGGCTTGTCGTTCTCAGCCTCGGCGAGTTCGATCAG
>DASYEG010000265.1:0-8916 GCA_036499145.1 Micropepsaceae bacterium
CGCGTGTAGCGTTCGCCATCGGGCGTCTGCACCACGAAATAGCCATTGCCCGCGATGGCGAGATCGAGCGGCGCCCCCGTGGGATCGAAGCGTCCTTCGGAGAGATCGCGGGCAACGCCGCGGTCAAGCACAAAGGCCACATTGGTGGTCCCACTGCCTTCGGCCTCCGTTGCCGGGACATTGACCATGTATTCCTGGAACTCGACGGATTCGCGCTTGAATGCAGGCGTTGAAAGATTGGCAAGATTGTTCGCCACGACTTCCATGGCGCGGTTGGTCGCCATTTGCTGGGAGAGGCCAACAAGAAAACTGTTTTCCACGGACGTTCGCCCCCTTCTGGAGCGCCCTTCTGATCCTTCGCCGCTCTGAAGTGCACGAGCCGTGCCATGCGGAAAAAGCGGGCATGCGTGCGGATTTTGGGCCGGGCGGGACGCGGGACAGGCAAGCATCGCCCGCTCGAAACGGACGCAGGGCGGCAAATTTTTCCCAAGCCCAAACCAGTCCTTAACCAAGCGCTTCTAAGTTCAGCCTCGCATTTACCTATCGACGACCGCCGAGGCAGCCATGGCCAGCAAAGCAAAGACCGAAGCACCTCCACCGGAGGAAGAGAACGAGGGCGCGGAGGGCGGTGCGCCCGGCGAGGCCCCGAAAAAGCGCGGGCTGGCCGGAAAGATCCTCGGGCCCGTTCTGGGCATTCTCCGTTTTGCCAATCCGCTTGCGATCCTGAAGCTGCCGCTAAAATTGAAGCTTGCCGCGATTGCCGGTCTGCTGGTTGTTCTGGGCGGCGGTGGCGCAGCCGTCTATTTTTTCGCCCTTTCGCCGGGCAAACCCGCCGAGGAAGTCGCCGCCGAGAGCGTCAAAACCGAAGCCGACAAATTGCCGGCCGAAAAAGCGGCTTTCTTCGATATTCCCGACATCATCGTGAATATCCAGACACCGGATTCGACGCCTGCCTATCTCAAATTGTCCGTGGCACTCGAGTTGGAGAAGGTGGAGGCCAAGGCCGCCATCGAGCCGGTACTGCCGCGCATCGTCGATCAGTTCCAAACCTATCTCCGCGAACTGCGCGTCGAAGACATCCGCGGTTCGGCGGGCGTCATGCGCCTCAAGGAGGAGCTGTTGCGACGGGTGAATCTCGCTGTCGCTCCCACGCCGGTCCGTGACGTGCTGCTCAAAGAGATGATCGTACAATGAGAAGACTCCACCATGGCTGACCCCACCGATCCAAACGTAGCAGGCGAAAACCCCGGGGAGAATTTCGAGGCGTCAGGCCGCCCTGAAGGGGAGGCCGCCGGTCCGGCGGAGCGCATCCTCAATCAGGATGAGATCGATTCGCTCCTTGGCTTCGATGTGGGCGAAAACGAGGCGCAGGACAAATCCGGCATCCGCGCCATCATCAATTCGGCGCTCGTTTCCTACGAACGTCTCCCGATGCTTGAAATCGTTTTCGACCGGCTAGTCCGGCTGATGACGACGTCCTTGCGGAACTTCACCTCGGACAATGTCGAGGTCAGCCTCGACAACATCACCTCGATCCGGTTTGGCGATTATCTCAATTCGATCCCGCTGCCGGCGATTCTCGCGGTCTTCCGGGCCGAGGAACTGGACAATTACGGGCTTTTCACGGTCGATTCGAATCTCATCTATTCCATCGTCGATGTCCTGCTCGGCGGCCGGCGCGGCACCGCAGCGATGCGCATCGAGGGGCGGCCCTACACCACGATCGAACGCACCCTGGTGCAGCGCATGATCGAGGTGATCCTTAACGACATGGTGCAGGCCTTCGACCCGCTGGCGCCGGTGAGCTTTACATTGGACCGCCTGGAAACCAATCCGCGCTTTGCGGCCATCGCGCGTCCTGCCAATGCCGCCATCCTGGTCAAGCTTCGCATCGATATGGAAGACCGCGGCGGGCGTGTCGAATTGATGCTGCCCTATGCCACGCTCGAACCCATCCGCAAATTGCTGCTCCAGCAATTCATGGGCGAAAAATTCGGTCGCGACTCGATTTGGGAGAGCCATCTGGCGACCGAGCTGTGGTCCACGCGTGTCCAGATCGACGCCATCCTGGACGAACAGCGCCTGCCATTGAACCGCATCATGAATCTAGAGGTCGGCCAGACCATCATGCTGAACGCGAACCCCGATTCCCCCATCGAACTGCGCTGCGGCGGCGTGCCGCTGCTGAAGGGGCGCATGGGGCGCATCGGATCATCGGTCGCGGTTCGCGTAGAAGGCGCGGCCAAGCGCACCGACACCTCCAGCACTTTTTGAGGATCGCCATTATGACTGCACTTCCTGTCTCATTGATCGTCGAAATCACTCTTGGCGTGCTGTTGGCCGCAACGCTCTTCTGCTGCATGCGCCTCGAAAATCGCCTGCGTAGTCTGCGCGGCGATCAAGAAAGTCTTCTGACCACGGTTCGCGCGCTCAACGGCGCGATCTCCGCAGCTCAGGGGAGCCTTGCCGGCTTGCGCGCCGCCGCCCATGAGGCGGACGAAACCTTGGGACGCAGGGTCAATTCGGCGCGCGGCCTGGCCGACGAATTGTCGCTCCTCACCAGCGCGGGCGAGCGCATCGCAAATCGCATGGAAACCGCCCGCGCACCCCGGGCCGAACCCATGACGCGTGCGATGCCGGCTTTCGCCGACAATTTCCGCGCCGTGCGCTGAGAGGGCAGGATGAAGAAAACCAGCAAACCCAACGCCGCGAAACGCACCGACGTGCGCCTTCTGCCCGCCGTCATCGCTGTCGGGGTCATCCTCTTTGCCCTCAAGGCCGGCGGTCTCGCCTTCCCCGCGAGCGCGGCTCCCGCGCCGGAGACAAAATCCGCCGCCGCGCCGTCGGCCAAGCCGGCGCCTGCCGCGCCCCCTGCCAAGCCGGCCGATCCGCTTGCCGCCATCAATGCCGCCCTGCCCGTACCGGCCAAGAGCGCCAAGCCGTCTGAGAGTCCCAAAGCGGTGGACGAACTTTCGCCCGATGCCGCGGAAAGCGGGATCAGCCCGGCGGAAATGGATGTGCTGACAAGCCTCGCCGATCGCCGCGATGCGCTGGAGCAACGCCAGCGCGATCTCGACCTGCGCACGAACATCATCGCGGCGACCGAAAAGCGGGTCGACGGCAAGATCGTGGAGCTCAAATCATTGCAGGCGAAGATCGAGGCGCTGCTCGGCCAGCGCGATGCCAAGGAATTGGAACAGCTCGATGGACTTGTGAAGGTCTACACCGCGATGAAGCCCAAAGATGCCGCGCGCATATTCGCGTCGCTGGACGATTCGGTGCGTCTCGGGGTCGCGGGCCGCATGAAGCCCGACGTGGTGGCTGGGATCATGGCCGCCCTTCCCTCGGAAGTGGCGCAGAAATTGAGCGTGGAGCTCGCCAGCCGCTACAAAGTGGCTGTTCCTCCCGCGTCCACGGCAGCGCCAGCACCTTCTGCGTCGGCCGCACCCGCCGTTCCGGCGACCCCGGGAGGGTAATTTGCGCATGCGCGCCATTCAGCCGCTCTGCTGGGCTTTTGCGCTCTGCCTGCTTGCAAGCGCGAGCGCGCACGCTGCGCAAGCCCCGGTTCCCGATACGCCAACGCCTGCCGTCATAGCCAAACCCGATAGCGTGTCGGTCGATACGGCCCAAGGCTATGCGCGCATTCTTTTCACCTTCGGACAAGCTACGCCCGTCACCGCGTCCATTGCCGATGGAGTTCTGACGCTCCATCTCGGGCACAGCGTCAACATCAATATCGATACCTTCACCGAACGTCTGGCTCCATATGTCACCACGGGGCGAAGCGATCGTGACGGACTCACCTATCGCTTCGCGCTGAAGACCCCGGTGGGATTGCACAACTCAACGCAAGGCAACCAAACCGCGGTCGACCTTGTTCCGGACAGTTTCAAAGGCACGCCTCCCGATCTTCCTCCGCCTCCACCGCCGGCCCCGGCAAAGGCAGAGATTCCAGACATCGCGCAATTGCCCGTCATCAAGATGCGCGTTGGGGAATACGCGAATTACACCCGGGTGGTGTTCGACTGGCCAACGCCGGTCATCTACACCGTCTATCCTGGGCAGGGGCGAATCTCGGTCCGGTTCGATGCGTTGGCCAAGCCCGATTTTTCCGTCTTGCAGACACGGTCGCCCGCCTGGGTGAAAGCCGCAGGCTGGCATCTGGATGGCAATGCCACCGTGGTCGACCTCGAGACAGATGCGGAATCCGGATTCAAGGATTTCCGGAACGGCGCCAAAGTCGTGATCGACGTGCTGGCTCCAAAGACCGATGCCTCCGCAGTTCCTCCGCGCGTCACCGCGCCAGCGGTTTCTTCACCGAGCTCCGGACCGAAGGGGTCGGATGCCGCCGCCGCGACGAAGACCGGAAGCGCGGGAAAAACGCCCCCCACGCCTGCGCGCGTATCGCCAATGACCACAGAACCAGCCGGTCCCAGTACCGAGATGACCCGCGATGGCGCGGCCCTGCATTTTCCCGCCGCCCATGGGCACGCCGCAGCCGTATTCACCCGCGGCGAAACCCTCTGGATCGTGCTCGACGGCCATCCGGCGCTGGATGCCGCAACATTGCTGGCGCCCTTAACATCCATCATCGTGAAGGCCCAGAGCGAACAATCCGGCGGCGCCGCGGTGCTGAAGCTTGTCTTCAAAGCTCCGCTCCGTCCGTCTGTCCAGGAAAGCGAAGCCGCTCTCAATGTCACCTTGACCACCGGGGCGATAGCGCCACCCGAACCTCTCAATTTCACGCGTCAAGGCGCGGATGGCCAAACGACTCTGACCACGCCGCTCGCGGGCGCGGGGCATGTCATCCAGCTCGCGGATGCGGACGCCGCCGATCACCTCTTCGTGGTTCCGGCGCGGCCAGGCAAGGGCGTACTGACGCCCAAGCGTTTCGTCGAGATGGAGGCGCTGCCGAGTGCCGCCGGCATCGGTATCGTTCCGTTTACGGACGATCTGTCGGTTCAGGTGCAGGACGAACTGGTGACGATAGCACGGCCCAAGGGACTTGCGCTTTCTGCCGCCTCGGGCGCCAACACCGAACCTGTCGTGCAGATGTTGACGAGCAAACAAGGTCCGGCTTTCATCGATTTCGAACAATGGGCAAAGGTGGGTAGCAGCGATGTCATCGCCACGGAGCGCAACCTCCGCGGCGCCGTTGCCCGTCTTCCTGAAAGCGAAGGCAACAAAGCGCGGTTGAATCTCGCGCGCTATCTGCTGGCCCAGAATCTCGCACCCGAAGCGCTCGGCGAAATACAGATCATCCAGGCTGTCGATCCGAAGCTCGCGAACGATCCCGGCATCTCCTCAATGAAGGGCGCCGCACAATATATGATGGGCCGTTACGCGGATGCGCGTGCTTCGCTTTCAGGTTCCGCGCTCGGGGCCGATCCTCACGCTGCGCTGTGGCGGGGCATGGCGGAAGCGAAGCTCGGCGATTTCGCCAACGCGCGTCACGATCTCGCGATGTCTCAAAACGTTTTGCGCTTTTATCCCGAACCCTTGCAGACGCGCGCGCGGCTCGCCCGTGCCGAGACAGGCCTTGCCCAGGGCGACCTCGCCAGCGCGAATGACGCGCTCGATCAGCTTTCCCCGCAATTGTCGCCGCGCGAATCGGTGGAAGCGCGTCTTTATGAGACCCAACTCCTTGCCGCGCAGGGACACATCAACGAATCCGTTGCGCGGCTGCGCACTCTGGAGCAAACCGATTACGCGCCAATCGCAGCGAAAGCCACGTTCGAACGGGTGCGGATCGAACTTGCCGCCAAGAAGATCAAGCCTGCCGACGCGATCAAAACGCTTGAGCAATTGCGCTATCGCTGGCGGGGGGACGACCTCGAACTCGCCACCTTGCGCAAATTGGGAAGCCTGTACTTCGCGCAAGAGAATTGGCGCGACGGTCTGACGGTGCTGCGCACCGCCGCGCGCAATTTCGCCAATTCGGAGTTGGGGCGCGATGCCCAGGACGATATGCGCCAAGCCTTCAACGATCTTTTCCTCGGCGGCAAGGCGGACAAACTGCGCCCCGTCGATGCGCTTGCGCTATTCTACGATTTCATCGATCTGACGCCCATCGGGCGCGAGGGCGACGAGATGATCCGTGGGCTGAGCGATCGGTTGGTGGCCGTCGATCTTCTGGGTCCGGCAGAGCAATTGCTGGATCACCAGGTGAAAGAACGTCTGGACGGCGTCGCGCGGGCGGCCGTGGCAACCCGGCTTGCGACGATCTACCTGCTCGACCACAAGCCCAAGGAGGCGCTTGCGATCATCAACGACACCCGTCAAACGCGGCTCCCCGATACGGTCAATACCGAGCGCAGGCTCCTGGAAGCGCGGGCTCTCGCCGGGCTGAAGCAATTCGAAACCGCCATCGACCTGATCGCCGATGATGAGTCGCCGCAGGCGGGCCGTTTGCGCGCCGATATTTCCTGGGATTCCGGGAATTGGTCCGTCGCCGGCGCGAAGGCGGAGGAGGTCCTGGGAGACCGATACGATATGAGCGGGCCGCTTTTGCCCGAAGAACGCGCGCTCATCATGCGAGCCGCCGTCGCCTATTCTCTGGCAGGCAATGAAAGCGGGCTTGACCTATTGCGTGAGCGTTACGGCGCCAAGATGGGCGCGAGTCCGGATGCGAAAGCCTTCGCAATCGTAAGCGAGAACATCGACCGGCAAGGCGTCGCATTCCGCGATCTTGCGAAACAAATCGCCAGTATCGACTCCCTGCAGGCTTTTATGGCCGATTTCAAGAAACAGGGCGCCGCGGCGAAAACCGCCAGCAATTGAGTGCCGGAAATTGGGCACCGGCAGGCCGCGCGCGTCTGCGCAGCGACACCGTTATTTCGTCAAATCGCGGAATGCCGTGATAATCGTGGAATAGATGTCGCGTTTGAATGGCACCACGAGGGGCAGAAGCTCGCCGATTCCGATCCATTTCCAATCGGAAAACTCCTGGTGTGGCGTCTTCACGTTGATCTCACTGTCGGCGCCTGCGAGCCGTAGCGCGAACCATTTCAGCCTTTGCCCGCGATAGCGTCCTTCCCACGCCACTCCCAAAAGATGTTTCGGCAGTTCATAGGTCAACCAGTCGGGATGCTCGCGCAGGATTTCGACATTGTCGGTGCCGATCTCTTCTCTAAGCTCGCGCCGCAGGGTCTCTTGCGGCGTTTCGCCTTCATCGATGCCGCCTTGCGGCATCTGCCAGGCCTCAATGCTCTGATCGACGCGTTTGCCGACGAAGACCTGGCCCTCGGCATTGAGCACCATGGCTCCGACGCAAGGCCGATAGGGAAGATCGGAAGGATTTTTGATCATCTGGAGAGTGAAGCACGGCCGACCGGTCCACGGAAAGCATTTCCGCGCCTCTGCTTATTCCGCCGCGAGGATGATGGGCGGCTTGATGGCCGCCAGCATGGCGTCCAGATCGGCGGGATCGACAGGCTTGGTGAGGAACCCGTTCATGCCCGCCTCCAAACAAGCCCTGCGCCCGGTTTCGAGCGCGTCCGCCGTGAGCGCGAAAATCGGAACCGGGTTTGTTCCGGTTTGCGTTTCCGCGCGGCGGATCCGCAATGTCGCCTCGATGCCGTCAAGTCCGGGCATATGCACATCCATGACGACCACGTCGAAACGTCCGAGGGAGCAAGCCAGGACGGCCGCTTCTCCATTCGTAACGGCCTCCACGCGGTGCCCACGCCGGCGCAGCAACTCCCGCGCAAGCAAGGCGTTCACCGGATTGTCCTCCGCGAGCAGAATTCGGAGCCCGCTTGGGGCGCATCGTTCGGGCGGTGGTTGCACCGGAGTGGCGGCGAACTCGGTCTCTCCGGCTAGAACGGCCAGACATCGCGTCTCCAGCGAATCCTGACGGATCGGTTTCATCAGATAGGCGGCAACACCCCTTTCAGAGAGGACGGTCAGCCGCTCGCGTTCGTCCGGCGGCAGAAGCGCCACCACCGGCGTGTCGAGACCTTTCACGTCGATTAGAGAATCGTCACCTCCGGCCGCGTCCAGAAGAATGAGGTCGTATCGCTCAAGCGCCCGGCGCGCGGAATCCAGATCGCGCAAAATCGTGGATCGAGCCCCTGCCGCGGCAAGTTGCAGCGTCAGGCCCGCACCCAATATCGCAGACTGCGAAACGATCGCGGCATGCCGATGCACGAGCGGATCAGAGGGCTTGCCGGACACTGCGGATTCGAGTGGCAATTGTACCCAAAACTCGCTGCCTCGGCCATACGCCGGACGGACACCGATTTTGCCGCCCATCGCATGAACGAGGCGCTTGGAGATGGCGAGCCCCAGTCCGGTTCCCTCGAAACGGCGCGCATGCGAGGAATCGGCCTGCACGAAATCTTCGAAGATCTGCGTTGCCTTCTCGGGCGCCACACCGATGCCCGTATCGCGCACCGATATAAGCAACTGGGCACCCAGCCCGGGTTCATCCGATAAAGACGCCGAAACAAGGACGCCGCCCTGTTCGGTGAACTTCACCGCATTGCCGACAAGATTCGTCAGCACCTGACGAAGCCTTATCCCGTCAGACCTGATCTGCCGGGGGACATTGGCCTCTATGGCGGTCGCAATCTCGATCCCCTTGGGAAACGCGCGCGTGGCGAGGAGTTCGGCAATGCCTTCGATCAACGGGCGAAGCGCGACGTCACTCTGCTCCAGAACGAGCTTGCCGGATTCGATCTTGGAAAAATCCAGAATGTCCTCGATCAAGGCGAGCAGCGATAGACCCGATTGGCGGATCGCTTCAGCATAGGTTTTCTGATCGGGTGCAAGAGACGTCTCCAGCAACAGCCGCGCCATGCCGAGCACGCCATTCATGGGCGTGCGGATCTCGTGGCTGATGGTGGCAAGAAAATGAGACTTTGCGCGATTCGCCTCTTCGGAGCGTTCGCGGGCATCGTTGAGAGCTGCCTCGCT
>DASYEG010000266.1:0-7714 GCA_036499145.1 Micropepsaceae bacterium
ATTTCGGCGATGCCGGTCAGCGCAGCGAGCGTGGATTTGAGCTGCGGATTGACGGAAACGCGTTTGGGGAGCGCGATCTCCACATCCTGATTGCCGGATTGACCCGGCACGATGAGCGTGACCAGTCCCTTTCCCGCAACCTTCAGCTCGCGCGCGATGGCCGGAATCGGCGCCGGATCGGAAAGCCGGATCTTGAGCCCCTCCCCCGCCTGAGCGGCCGCAGTATCGAGGTCTTCCACCGAGAGCGTGCGAAGTTTCAATTCATCATCGATCCAGTCGCCGACGACACGCAGCAAAATCGAACGGCCGACATCCAGAAAGGGACGCGCATTGGTGAGCGCTTCGGAAAACACCATCACCTCGAACATGCCGCTCGGGTCGGACAGACCGATGAACGCAAAAGGATCGCCGCTTTTTCCCCGGCGTTCCTGACGGCGGATCACGGTCCCGGCAAGCGTCGCCTTCACCGAGGAACGGCGTGCGTCCGCCATCAGATCGGCGTAGCGCGCAACACCCAGCCGCTTCAGCGATTGCGCATAACCGTCCAGCGGATGGCCGGAGAGATAGAATCCGATGGCGGAGAATTCTTCCGCCAGCCGCTCATGCGCCAGCCAATCCTCGGCGGCGGGCAGTGGCAGCGTTTCACGCGCGGTTTCTGCGGCGCCAAACAGACTGGATTGCCCCACATCGCGGTCACGCATATTGCGCGCGGCATCGCCTAGGATGATGTCGGCCGATTGCACCAATTGACGCCTGTTCTTATGCAGCGCGTCAAAGGCGCCCGCCCGCACCAGGCTTTCGAAGGCGCGTTTGTTGACCAGCCTGGGATCGATGCGCCGCGCGAAATCCGCGATGGAACGGAACGGTCCATCGGATTCGCGTATCGCGACGACATGGTCCATTGCCTGGCGCCCGACATTCTTCACCGCGGCGAGTGCATAATAAATGACACCGCCGTTCCCTGCCGCGCCCCCAGTCCGCCCCGCATCGCAGGCGAAGAACGCCGCCGAGCGATTGACGTCGGGGGCGCGCACTTCGATCCCAAGGCGCGTGGCTTCCTGCCGGAAGATGTTGAGCCGGTCGGTGTTGCCGGTGTCCAGCGTCATCGAAGCGGCAAGGAACTCGACGGGATAATTCGCCTTCAGATAGGCCGTTTGATACGCGACCTGCGCATAGGCGGCGGCGTGGCCCTTGTTGAAACCATAACCCGCGAACTTAGCCGCCTGCTCGAATATCTGCTCGGAAACATTTGCGGAAATACCCCGCTCATTGCCGCCGCTGATGAATCGTTCGCGATGCTGCGCCATTTCGGACGCGATCTTCTTGCCCATCGCCCGGCGCAAAAGGTCGGCTTCACCCATGGAATAGCCCGCGAGCTCGCGGGCGATCCGCATCACGTCTTCCTGATAGGTCATGACGCCGAAAGTCTCGCTGAGGATCGGCTCCAGGCTCGGATGCAGATAATCCGGTTTTTCGCGGCCGTGCTTGCAGGCGATGTATTTGGGTATGGAATCCATCGGACCCGGCCGATAAAGCGCCACCAACGCGACAAGGTCGTTGATGTGGTCGGGCCTGAGTTTCTTGATCAGGTCGCGCATGCCCTGGCTTTCAAGCTGGAACACGCCGACACATTCTCCACGCGAGAGCATCTCGAACGTGGGCTTGTCGCCGAAATCGATGCGCTGCGTGTCTAGCGCGATGCCGCGCGCCTTCAAAAGCTCCTCGGTTTTGGCGATGACGGTGAGCGTCTTCAGGCCGAGAAAATCGAATTTGACGAGGCCTGCCTTCTCCGCATCCTCGTAATCGAATTGCGTCACTGGCATTTCGGAACGCGGGTCGCGATAGAGCGGCACGATTTCATCGAGGGGGCGGTCCCCGATGACGACACCGGCGGGATGCGTGGAGGCGTGCCGGTAGAATCCTTCGATCTTGCCGACGGTCTCGAAAAGCCGGCGGACCTGCTCTTCCTGTTCGGCCGCCTGCGAAAGGCGCGGTTCGCTGACGATCGCATCGGCCAGCGTCACATGCTTGCCCGGCGGATTGGGAATGAGCTTGGCCAGGCGGTCGACCAGGCCGAAGGGCAATTGCATCACGCGCCCGACATCGCGCACCGCCGCCCGCGCCTGCAGCGAACCCAGCGCGATGATCTGCCCCACCCGGTCGCGCCCATATTTCGCCTGGACATAGCGCACCACCTCATCACGCCGCTCCTGACAGAAATCGATATCGAAGTCCGGCATCGAAATGCGTTCGGGATTGAGGAAGCGCTCGAACACCAGCCCGAACCGGATGGGATCGAGATTGGTGATGTCGAGCGCCCAGGCGACGAGCGAGGTTGCGCCGGAACCACGCACGCCGACCGGAATACCGTTCGCGCGTGTCCATTTCATGAAATCCGACACGATCAGGAAATAGCCCGGAAAGCCCATGCCGACGATGACGTTCAGTTCGAACGCCAAGCGGTCCCAATAAACTTTTTCCTCGGCGAACAGCCCATGCTCGGCGAGCCGGCGTTTGAGCCCGGCTTCGGCTTGCGCACGCATTTCTTCGGCTGGCGCCAAACCGGATTCCGGCACGAATTGCGGCAGGATGGGCGCGCGTTTCTTAGGACGAAAAGCGCAGCGCCGCGCGATCTCGATCGTGTTGTGAATCGCCTCCGGGAGATCGGAAAACAGTGCCGCCATTTCGTCCGCGGTCTTGAAACGATGCTCCGGCGTCAGACGCCGCCGGTTCTCCACATCCAGAAACGTGCCGTCCGCGATGCAGAACAGCGCATCATGGGCCTCACGCATGTCTTCGCGGCCGAAATGCGCATCATTGGTGGCGACCAGCGGCAGATTCTTGGCATAGGCGAAATCGATCAGTCTCTCCTCGACGGAGGTTTCGTTCGGAAGGCCGTGCCGCTGAAGTTCGACATATAGCCGGTCGCCGAACGCGGCGGCCAGCCGGTCCAGCACGGCTTCGGCGGCTTGCGGCTGACCTTCCGCAAGCAGACGATTGACCGGCCCGTTGGGTCCGCCGGTGAGGAGGATCAGCCCGGCCGCATGAGCCGCCAGACGCTCCGCATTCGCATGCGGCAGCTCGCCCGGCCCCACGTCCAGATAGGCGCTGGAGAGCAATTTGGAAAGCTGCACATAGCCATCGGCGTCCTTAACCAGGACCGCGACCGACGGATAGGACTGCCGCGTCTGCTGGTTCTGATGCGGCGCCGCGGGGGGCTCGAAATCCACCGACAGCGTGACCCCGACAATCGGCTGGACACCGTCCTTCGCCAAGGTATCGGCGATCTCAAAGACTCCGAACAGATTGTTCGTGTCGGTCACCGCAGCCGCGGGCATATGCATCTCGCGGGCAAGCTTCGCCAGTTCCTTGGGCTGCACCGCGCCTTCGAGCAACGAATAGATGCTGCGCACGCGCAAATGCACGAAATTGGCGTGGCCATATTTGGCCGTGACGCGCTCGACGCCCATGCGTTACCTCAAGTCGACTCGTGGATAAGTATCGGCGAGCGGTAGTTCGCGTGCACCCATTCCCGCCCGATGCCCACAGGGAAAAAGCGGGCGATACCCCCCTCCCCCCCATGATCTTTGAAGGATCCGGCAAAAAGCCGCCGTTTTCCTAAGTTTCTCGCAGGATAGGTGCGAAAATTTCGGTGCAATTATGGTGCAATTGGGTGCGATTTCCCCAAATCTCAAGCCATCAAGGCCTGACCGGCAACCGCCAGCACCAAGACCGAGGCCACAAACACCAGCATGCTCACTGCCGCCACTGCTTCCTGGAACCATAGAGCCATAATCGCCTCCTGCTATCGAGGCAATGTTCCTATTATGTTCTCGTCCGGCAAGTCAAGAACGAAACTAGAACAAAACAGTTGGCGGTTAGCGCGGCCGCTCCGCCAGCACACCTTTGTCGAGCAGCAGCGTACGGTCCATCTTGTTGGAAAGCTCGTAATTGTGCGTGGCGATCAGGGCGGACAGCCCTTCGGACCTGACCAACGCGATCAGCATCTCGAACACCCCATCGGCGGTGCGCGTGTCCAGATTGCCGGTCGGCTCATCGGCCAGAAGCACGCGTGGGCGATTGGCGAGCGCACGCGCCATCGCAACACGCTGTTGCTCGCCGCCCGAAAGCTGGGCAGGACGGTGGTCCATCCGCTCGGCCAGGCCAACGAGCGCAAGCAGCCGCTTGGCTTCGGCGGCGGACTCTTCCCGGCTCGCGCCCGCAATCCGGCGCGGCATGGCGACGTTTTCTTCCGCCGTGAATTCCGGCAGCAGATGATGGAACTGATAGACGAAGCCCAACGCATTGCGCCGGATCTCGGTGCGCCGGCGCTCCGGCAATTGGCTCGCGGCTTCGCCTAGGATCGTGACCTCGCCGGAGCTCGGCGCTTCCAGCAGTCCCGCAATGTGCAGCAGTGACGATTTCCCGGCGCCCGATTGTCCGACCAGTGCCACAATCTCCCCGGGCTGAAGCAGAAGCGAAACATCGCGAAACACGACCAGCTCACGGCCAGCCTGCTTATAAATGCGCGTCACGCGGTCGAGCCGCAACGGCGGCATCACCGGCCGCCCTGGCGCCTCACTCATAACGCAGGGCTTCCACGGGATCGAGTCTGGCCGCACGCCAGGACGGGTAAAGCGTCGCCAGGAACGACAGCGACAACGCCATGCCAACGACCGAGACCACGTCCCAGGGATCGATCTTGGCCGGTATCTGGCTAAGGAAATAGATCGTCGGATCGAACAATGTCGTCCCGGTGATGCGCGAAAGGAATTGCCGGATGGATTCGATATTGGCGCAGAACACGATGCCGATGATCAGCCCCGAAATCGTTCCGATGGTGCCGATGGCCGCGCCCGCGATGAAGAAGACGCGCATCACCGCGCCTCGCGTCGCGCCCATCGTGCGCAGGATGGCAATATCGCCTCCCTTGTCCTTCACCAGCATGATCAGGCCCGAAACGATGTTCAGCGCGGCCACCAGGATGATCAGCGTCAGGATCATGAACATCACATTGCGCTCCACGATCAACGCGCCGAAGAAGCTGGAATTCATCTGCTGCCAATCGGTGATCCGCGCCGATTGACCGGCCACGCGCACGATGGGCAAACGCCATGCCGCCACATCGTCGGGATTGGCGACCATCACTTCGATGCCCTGCGCGCTATTGCCGAGATCGAAGAAAAGCTGCGCTTCCTTCAAAGGCATGAAGACAAACATCGAGTCGTATTCCGACATGCCGATGCGGAAGGTCCCGGCGACGCGATAGGTCTTGATCCGGGGCGTCGTCCCGAATGGGGTCACCGCGCCTTTGGGAGCGATGAGGGTCACCATCATACCCGGCACCAGGCCGAGCTGTTCGGCAAGCCGCGCGCCCAGGATGACGGAATCGCCTTCGTCGAAGGCCGCCATCGTTCCCGGCGAAAGTGTCGAGGAGACGGCGGTCAGGTTCATCAGATCCTTGCTTTCGAGGCCGCGCACGCGCGCGCCCACGGAATCGCCCTCGGCATTCACCAGCACCTGGCCTTCGATGATGGGAGTGGCGGTGGTCACGCCGGGCACCATCAGGATGCGGCGGGCGAGCGCATCGTAATCGGGAATCCCGCCATTGATGCTCTGGACCACGAGATGACCGTTCAGTCCCAGGATGCGGCCCAGAAGCTCGGCGCGGAACCCGTTCATCACGCTCATCACGATGATGAGCGTGGCGACGCCCAGCGCGATGCCGATCAGCGAAAAGCCGGAAATGACGGAAATGAAGCTCTCCTGCCGCTTGGCGCGGAGATAGCGCGCGGCCACCATCCATTCGAAGCCGGAAAAGGGTCGGTAATTGCGGGACATAAGCTCTTTTGGTGGCGAATCGCCTGGGAGTGTTCTACGGAACGAGTATTCATAACACCAATGTGGCGATTTGGAGCCGTGACATGCAAAGAGCCTTGAGCGCGCACCGCATGACGGGGGAGCGTTCGAATTTCCCGGACTGGTATCAGGCCGTGGTCCGCGAGGCCGACATGGCCGAACCCTCGCCGGTGCGCGGTTCCATGATCATCAAGCCCTGGGGCTATGGCGTCTGGGAACAAATCCAGAAGGAACTCGACCGGCGCATCAAGGACACCGGCCACGACAATTGCTATTTCCCGCTGTTCATCCCGCTCTCCTTCATCGCCAAGGAGGCCCAGCATGTGGAGGGCTTCGCCAAGGAGATGGCGGTGGTCACCCATCACCGGCTGAAGATGCTCGACGGCAAATTGCAGCCCGATCCCGACGCGAAACTGGAGGAGCCCCTGGTGGTGCGGCCGACCTCCGAAACCATTATCGGAGACGCGTTCTCGCGCTGGATCAAGAGCCATCGCGACCTGCCGCTGCTGATCAATCAATGGGCCAATATCGTGCGCTGGGAAATGCGCACCCGGCTGTTCCTGCGAACCTCGGAATTCCTCTGGCAGGAGGGACACACCGCCCACGCCGATGAGGCCGATGCGATGGCCGAGACCTTGCGCATGCTCGAAGTCTATCGCGACTTTTCCGAAACGACGCTCGCCATGCCGGTGATCGCGGGCGAAAAGAGCGAGAACGAGCGTTTCCCCGGCGCGGTGAACACCTATTCCATCGAAGCGATGATGCAGGACGGCAAGGCGTTGCAGGCCGGCACGTCGCATTATCTCGGCACGCATTTTTCGCAAGCGCAAAACATCCGCTTCCAGAACGAAGCGGGGGAACATGTGTGGTGCCACACCACGAGCTGGGGTGTTTCGACACGCCTGATCGGCGGCGTCATCATGACCCATGGCGACGATGACGGGCTTCGCCTGCCGCCGGCCATTGCGCCCCGGCAGATCGTGATCGTGCCGATGCTGCGCGGCAAACCCGAAGACGGGGACGTGCTCGGCTATTGCCAGGCGCTGGCGAGCGCTCTTGCGAAGGAGACCGCATTCAACGAACGCATCCGGGTTATTGTCGATACGAAGGACATCAAATCCGCCGACAAGCGCTGGAATTGGGTTCGGCGCGGGGCGCCTCTGATCCTGGAAGTGGGCCCACGCGATGTGGCGGGCGGCAATGTCACCTATATGCGGCGCGACCAATTGCGCGATGGCGACAAGGTGCGTTCCACGGCCGCCTTACGCGAACAATTCGTGGCCGAGGCCGCCCAATTGCTGACCGCGATTCAGACGCGGCTGTATGGCGAAGCCAAGACGCGGCTGGATTCGAATATCCGAAGCGACATCGCCAGTTTCGATGCGCTGGCGGATTATTTCGGTGTTGCCGGCGATGACGACGAAGCCGGCGATTTCAAGGGCTGGGTGCGCGCGCCCTGGTCGAGTCCGGCGGGTGCGGAACTGGAGGCGGTGGAGAAGAAGCTGAAGCAGTTGAAGCTCTCCATCCGGAACGCGCCGCTGGGGCAAAGCGCGGCACCGCTCGGCAAATGCATCTTCACCGGTGCGCCCGCGGTGCAGGAGGTGCTGATCGCGCGGGCGTACTAATGTGCGCCGCTGCCTCAGCCCGTGCCGGACCGCCGTGCCTTCGCCAATTCGAGTTCGCGGTAAAAGGTGTACAGCCCCGAACCGATGACGAAGATCGTGCCGGTCACACCGAGCCAATCGGGAATATCGCCCCAGACGAGAAATCCGGCGATGCTGGCCCATATCGCGGCGGAATAGCGAAACGGCGCAACCACTGCGATGGCGCCTGTGCGCAGCGCGTCGATGTAGAG